>CANRAM010000018.1 GCA_947628605.1 uncultured Clostridia bacterium
TATCAAAAAAATGAGGTTTTTTCCTTATTTTTTATTAAATTTTTTTATATCTTCAAAAAATACCGAAACTTAAATTTTAGTTAGAGTGGGAAATTTGACATATAGCTTATCATTGCTATAACTGCAAGGCTATAATATGCTATATTAATTTTTTTATTATTTTCTTTTAAATAATTTAATATATATATAGTTATGATAATAAATGCCATATATAAAAATATTGTTACTCTTTCTGCAGAAGCAAACATAGTTGGAGACATTGCCATTACTAACTTTGATACTATTCCTATTGCTAGTATTGATAAAATAATTTTTGTATCTTTTGTATTTTTGAAAATTGCATATATAGAAATTACTATACAAACTAGCATTAAAATATAATACAGAATTACCATATGTAGTTGTAAATTACTACTTGAAAATGTATTAATTATTGCAGAATCTATATTAAGTATATAAATTGTTTCCTTTAGTATATTAAATTGCTGAGGTATTAATCCGTTTATTACATTTAATGGTAAACATCCTATAAACTGTAGTATTGCTATAGCTCTAAATATTTTTGATTTGTTTGTAATAAATACTGCATATAAAATAATGCCTGAAAATACTAAGAAAACAAATCTGCCTTGTACAGTTATATACTTAATTGTAGAAAAAACTGCAAGTTCTATTTTTTCTATAATATTAAATGTTTCATATGTTGGAAACCAATTTTTTATTTCTGAAATTTTTCTTGCTGAATTTCCTGGACATATACTAATGAATATAATATTTATTAGTATTATTATAGTTGCTATAATTATAAAATTGTTTTTCTTCTTTTTTATAATATTGTAGCATAACGTAAAGAAATATATAATTGCTAATACTCCCGCTACTTGTTCTTGATTTATTGCAATTATAAGCCCTAACAAATATATTATACTTTCTTTTTTTCTAATTATTTTTCCTTCAAAATTGTTTTTTATTGGTATGCATAACATTAAACCAAACGTTAATGGCCATAAATAATTTGTAGATGTTGCTACCCAACCTGTTTCTCCACAGCAAGTTGCTGGTATTAGAAAAATAGATATATAAATAATCCATTTTATTTTTATATCGTTTTTTGAATTTAAAAGTTTGTTAACTACAAATGGTAAAATAAGGAAAACTGCTATATTTAATACTTTCCATACATTCATTCCAAAATATTTTAGAACTGTTACCATAATTCCTTCTATTATAAACCTTGAACTCCATCTATTGTATCTCTTAAATAGCCACTCCATTATTCCACATTCATTTAAAGCATTTGAAAAGTGTATATCATCGTATATTATTTGCATATTTATATGCATAAAAGCTATTAAAATAACATATACAACTACTGGCAAGTTATTTATTATTATGTTTTTTATTTCGTGTTTTGTTACCTTCATAATTCTCCTCTTTTGTTTAAGTTATTTCTTTATGTTTACACTTCATTATATTGTTGTATAGTTAAATTGTCAAGGTATTTAGTTATTTTTTATAAGTTCGTGGTTCAACAATTACATATTCCATATATAAATAAAAGAATACCTTCAATTTTAGCATTCTTTATTATATTAATTATTTTCTTTTATTTTTTTATTTATATAATTTTTAACTAATTCTAATAGTTCTTCTGCTGTTTGTATTTGTAATTGTGTTTGCATACTATTTGCTATAAATTTGTCATCATAATCGCTATCTTCTCGAATTTGACTTGCTTTTGAAATTTTTCTTCCAATTGATTTTGGAAATATTTCTTTGTTAATATAGTTCTTATTAAAATATGCTACTACATCTTTATGTCTTTTAAAATCTATTGGTTCTAGTGAAAGTATACACCTAATCGAATGAAATATAGAATAATATGCTCTATTGTTAGCTGGTTTATACAACTCTCCATTATATAACATTTTACACGCTTTTAAATCTTCTTCTGCTTGTGCTAATCTATGAAGTGTTAGTTCTTTTGAAAATTTAGGTTTCATTTAATAAAACTCCTTCCTTTTGCACATTCATATAAAACGGCATATAGTCTATCCATTCATTAAACGTTCCTATATTTTTTACTAAAACTGATATTATGATGTCATATTCTAAATCTAAATCATATGCATAATCCCATATTCTATCTTTAAATTCAAACATTTCTTCTTCTGGTATATCTGTTAATATCATTACATCTATATCTGAATGTTTATTAAAATCACCTCTTGCATATGAACCATATAGTATTACTTTTTTTGCTTTACTACCAAATATATCTCGAATTCCTTCCTTTAATTTTTCTAAGGCTATATTTATATTCTTGGGAATCTTTTTTTTCACACTATACACCTCTACTTTCATTCACAGTATAACATAAAAAATTTAAGCGCGCAAGTACAAAAAATATTAATCGTTGAATTTCATTTTTAATTCAACGTATATAATTTTTTAGAAAATATCTTTATTTTTTTTATGCATATGTTATAATTTTATATATACTTTAAAATACAAGGGAGATTTACATATGATAAATGAAAAATATGATTTTTATAGTCCGTTTAATTTTAAATTAGAAAATTTAGAGCCAAAAATAAAATATCACTTAGATTTACTAGCTTCCCACGACTTAATAACTAGAAAACATAGTGAAAATGTTGCAAATTTGGTTTATAGAATTTGCGGATATTTGCATTGTAATGATGCATATACTATTTATTGTACAAGCTGTGCTTATTTGCACGATATAGGTAAGCTTTTTATTCCACTAGAAATTCTTGCAAAACCTGATGAATTAACTTCTGATGAATTTGAAACTATGAAAACACATACTACTTTAGGGTATAATTTATGTTATAAAGATTTAAAACTACGCCCATATGCTGAAGGTGCTTTATATCATCACGAAGCACTTAATGGAACTGGTTATCCTAATGGTGTTACCAAAAAACAAATTCCATATATGGCTCAAATTTTACGTGTTGCTGATGAATATGATGCTCTTGTTACTAAACGTCAATATAAAACTCATATTGATATTTCTAAAACTTTAAAAGTTTTAATAAAAGATGCAAGGCCAGAAGAACACATAAAAACAATTGCTTTAGACCAACTATCAACAGATTCAAAATTAGGAAAAATTAATCCTAAAATTTTAAAAGTGTTGTTTAAGGTTGTTATTGATGATACAACTTATGAAATTGCGTGTATTAAGGAATATGTTTCTCATATTGAAAATGAATTATCGAGACTAAAATTAATTGATAATTTTTATAACAAAATGCTTTCTGCTAAAACCGAAAAAAAACGCAACTATTTTTTAAATGGTATGAAAGAATTATTTGCTAAAGGTGAAAATGAGCAAAATTTTAAAAATATTATGAATGAATATCAACAAGCTATGGATAGAAAAAAATTTAGTATTTCAAAACTTTATGATGAAATAAAATTAATAAAAAAATTAAAAATTTAATTTTGATAGACTTATTTAGTCTATCTTTTTCACGTTTTTTTCAAATTCCCATATAATATTAATATTAAATGATAGGAGATGATTATATGGGGCTTACAGCTAGTTCTTGTGGTACAAAGTTGTTAGACGATGAACTCTTAGAACTACAAAAAAATTGTGATTTTACAGTTGCAATTGCTCGGTAATCCTAATGTTGGAAAAAGTACTATTTTTAATGCTTTAACTGGTTTACATCAACATACTGGAAACTGGGCTGGAAAAACTGTTTCAAATGCTTCTCGGTGTGTGTAGTTACAAGGATAAAAAATTATTGTTAGTAGATATTCCTGGTACATATTCTTTAATGTCTAATTCTCCTGAAGAGGAAATTGCAAGAGATTATATTTGTTTTGGCAATCCTAATTGCACTGTTATTATTTTGGATGCTACTTGCCTTGAGAAAAACTTAAATCTTGTTTTTCAAACTCTTGAAATTACAAGTAATGTTGTTGTATGTGTAAATTTATTAGACGAAGCCATAAAAAAAGGTATTAGTATTAATTTAAATTCATTATCTGATTTTTTAGGAGTTCCTGTTGTTGGTACTATTGCTAGGCGACCTTGTACTTTAAGCAGATTACAAGATACTATATATAAAGTAGTTAGTGGTGAGATTGTATGTAATCCAAAACAAGTAAAGTATTTACCTGTTATTGAAGATTGTATTTCAATGTTAAGTACGGATGTTCAAAAGCTTTTACCTGAGAATAAATATTATCTTTGCCGTTGGATTTGTTTAAAACTTATAGATAATGATGTTTCTATAATTAACTCTATTGAAACGTCATTAGATATTAATTTATCTACTGATGATATTAAAATAAAATTGTCGCAAATTTATAAACTACTTAAGAAAAATGATATTTCTTCTAATAACTTTAGAGATAAAATGGTATCTAGTATTATTTTTAATGCTGAAGATATTTGTAATAATGTTATTAAATATAAAAAAGTAAATTATCCTGCTCGTGATAGAAAAATTGATAAAATCCTAACTTCTAAGAAGTTTGGTATTCCTATTATGATTTTGTTTTTAGGATGTATTTTTTGGATTACTATTACAGGTGCTAATTATCCTTCTAGTTTGTTGTCAAATTTTTTTGGATTTATCCAAGAAAAACTTGTTATAATATTTGACTCACTTAATGCTCCTAGTTGGTTAAGTGGCTTGCTAATTGACGGTATGTACCAAACTGTTACTTGGGTTGTAGCAGTTATGCTTCCTCCTATGGCAATTTTCTTTCCACTTTTCACAATTTTAGAGGATTTAGGTTATTTACCACGAATTGCATTTAACCTTGATAATTATTTTAAAAGAGCTTGTAGTTCTCGGTAAGCAGGCATTAACTATGTGTATGGGCTTTGGCTGTAATGCTGCACGGAGTTGTTGGATGTAGAATTATTGATTCACCTAGAGAAAGATTGATTGCTATTTTAACTAATGCTTTCGTTCCTTGTAATCGGAAGATTTCCTTTTTTGATTACTGTAGCTAGTATTTTTGTTGGTGGTATTTTTAGTGGTGCATTTTCTTCGCTATTATCAACGCTTGTAGTATTATTGGTTATTTTATTTGGTATATATTTAACACTTGTGGTTTCTAAAATTTTATCTAAAACTATTTTGAAAGGTGTTCCTTCTTCATTTATTTTGGAACTGCCTCCTTACAGGAAACCGCAAATTGGTAAAGTTATTGTACGTTCTTTATTAGATAGAACTTTATATGTTCTTATGAGAGCTGTATCCGTTGCTGCTCCAGTTGGCATTGTTATTTGGATTTTTGCTAATGTTAATGTGTGCGGTGCTAGTATTTTAACTCATATTGCACTATTTTTAGACCCTTTTGCACGACTTATGGGGCTTGATGGTTATATTTTAACTGCTTTTATTTTGGGATTACCTGCTAATGAAATTGTTTTACCTATAATACTTATGAGTTATATGGCTAAGGGTAGCTTAGTTAACTTAGATGATACTTATATGATTGGAAATATATTAATTCAGAATGGTTGGAACCTTTTAACTGCTATTAATGTTATGATTTTCACTTTATTACATTTTCCTTGTAGTACAACACTTTTAACTATAAAAAAGGAAACTGGCACGTGGAAATGGGCTATCATTGGATTTTTACTTCCTACTGTTTGTGGTGTTGTAATTTGTATGTGTACTACTTTGGTTTATAATATATTTGTGTAACTATTATAATTTTTACAAAAGAAAGATTTACTAAATTATTTTGTAAATCTTTCTTTTTTACTTTTTATATTTTATTATCAAATTCACCGATTAAATTTTTTTAGTGCATTGATATGTTTTGTTATAATTCTTGTATATATTTCGTTTGCTATATCTTCTTTATATGTATGGCTTGTTAAGTTTCTGTCTCTTAACATATCCATCCAAGTCTGCCCATCATCAATTAAACCATATTGAAATGCATTTTTTATCGTAGCACTTGGGCCATAATCTTGTACACTCCCAATATATTCTAAATATTTTTGTACCGTCCTCCACCATAGCTCGAATGTATATTCATAAGCATGTATAATTGCTGTTTGATTTGTCTCTGTTTTATCATCTTCTTCAATAAAATTCAATAGTTTTAAATATGCTTTTTTATATGTATTATATGATTCTTTTAAATTATTTGACATATTTTTCTGCTCCATTTTTTATATATTTTCTTTAATTGCATCTTGTTCACTTAATTCATAAAAATTAATTAAATCTATTTTATATTGTAGTATAATTGGTTATAAAAAATATATTAAAATTTACTTACAAATTTTTCTACGAGTTCTAATAATTCTTCTGCTGTTTCTATTTGTTCTTTAGTAGCTTCTGGTTTTACAAGAAATTCATCATCATAATCACTATCTTCTCTTAATTTACTACATTTTGCTATTCTTCTTCCTATAGATTTTGGAAAAATTTCTTTATTTACATAATGTTGGTTGAAATATGCAAGTACATCTTTATGTCTTTTAAAATCAATTGGTTCAAGAGCTAAAATACATCTAATTGAATGAAATACAGAATAATATGCTCTACTATTAGCTGATTTATAAAATTTTTCTTTATACAATATTTTACTTGCTTCTAAATCTTCTTTTGCTTGTGCCAATCTATGTAATGATAATTCTGTAGATATTTTCATTTTAAAATTACTCCTTCCTTTTGTATATTCATATAAAATGGCAATGCTTTTAACCAATAATTAAATTTATCTATGTTTTTTACTAATGGTGATAATATAACATCATTTTTTAATTCAATATCGTATGCTAAATCCCATAACTTATCTCGATATTGTATTAATTCATCATCCACTAAATCCGTCAAAATCATAACATCTATATCAGAATTTTTTCTATAATCTCCTCTTGCATATGAACCATATAATATTACTTGCTTTGCTTTATCTCCAAATACTTGAGTAATTAGGTCTAATAATTCATTTATACTTTTACTTATATTTTCTGGCATATTCTTCATATCTATACCTCTCCTCACATATTATGTTTATAAACTTTATTTAGTTAGTTTTATAAACATTTTCTTTTTTATTTTAAAACAAATGTTTTTATTTGTCAATATTTTTTTATATTAATACAACTTTTCAAATATTTTTTGTTCTTTCGTATGTACATAATTATTTATGTATAAATTTATTAGTACTAGTATACAAAACATAACAATACTTGCATATTTTTCAGTTTGGCATATTAACCCTAAAGCGATAATAGTTACTATAACTATTATTGTGTAAAATAATCCGTACATAACATTTGTATTTTGTTTCATCATTGTATATTCGGTGTTCCATTTTATTTGTGGGTTATTTAAGTCTACTAATAGTTTCCATTTTTCACCTATAATATTAAGTAATTCTAAATTAAAGAATATGGTTATTGTTAAAATAAAATTATTTATAATATAATAATGTGCTATGCAAATAATTATTATTGGTAAAGTGTTTACTAATGTTCCTATTTTTGTTTTTAGTTTAAATTGCTTTTCTAAAGCAATTGGAAATGTTTTTAGTAATACTGAACTTCTCCCTTCTTTTGATACAGCTATTATTGAGCTAAAATTTATCATAAAGAAACCTTGCCCAATTGCTAAAAATATTGCATATCCTATTCCATTAGTAAGAGTATTTACAAAAACACTTATTGTATCTGGTTTTATTTTTTGTGCAAAAGTTAACATAGCTATTACTGTTACTACCGTTAAGATTGGATATATTAACGGCATCAAAATACATTGAATAAAGAAAATAGGCGACCTAAACGTTTCTTTTAATTCCTTTTTAAAATATGTTTTTAGTTTATTACTCTGTTTTAAGTCTTTGTTTGTTAGCTTTTCTAGCTTTTTCTTATATTTTTGACCATTTATTACTGTTCCTATTGCTCCTTTTAAATATATCTTTGATGTTACTAAAACTACAATTTTATATATTAAAAATGTTTCTACTATATATATTAATAAGTTTTTTATTCCTAATATATTATTATAATTTACTAATATATTCATTATTGGTTTTATTAAAATAAATTTATTTGAAATTTCATTTGCTAGACCATCTACTTGTAAAATTAACTTTTCAACCGATGAAACCGATATTTCCTCTGTTGTTTGGTCCATTCCACCTAATACGAATGCTAATATTATTATTGTTAAAATTACTGTAATATACATTACTCTACTTTTATTTTTTATTAAATTTGTAAATCTCATAATAAAAGAAACTATTAATGTGGTTATGGAAATTGGTATTATTGGTAATATTAATAGTATTAACATAGCATATAAGTAAAATAAAGCTGACACTTGTGCTATTATTCCATAAATAAATATTGGAATTGCAAGCATTAATATTTCCATTTCATACTGTGATAAAACCATTTCTTTCAATTTTGCATCTATTAAATCTTTTGGCTTTATTGGTAAACGCAAAAAAATATTTAAGTCTTTAGAAAAATACAAACTATTCAAACTATAAAATATTGTTTCTGAAAATAGTATAATAAAGTTCATAAAAAGTAATATATTTACAAATGTATAACTTTGATTAATCTCCATAAGTCTTTTTGTTTCTACAACGCTAAATCCTACCATCAATAAAATTAAAGACCCTGCTACTATAAGTTTAGAAATTATAGATAAAAATTTGCTTGTATTTGTTAATTCTCTTCGCTTTGAATTTTTTAATATTACACTTGTTAAACTTCTCATAAAAGATTTCCCCTATTCTTCTGTTATTTTTAAGAAAGATTCTTCTAATGAACTATTAGTTTTAGATTTTTCTTTCAATTCTTCAACTGTCCCAACAAAAATAAGCTTTCCTTTATCTAAAATTGCAATTTTATCGCATATTTTTTCTGCTACATCTAATACGTGTGTAGAAAAAAATACTGCATTTCCATTATTAGCATGTTCTCTCATTAGCTTTTTTAATAAGTATGATGCTTTAGGGTCTAGACCTGTAAGAGGCTCATCTAAAATCCAGTTTTTAGGATTATGCATTAATACACTTATTATTAATAATTTCTGTTTCATTCCGTGTGAATAACTGTGAATTCTATCTTTTAAATTTTCAAATATCCCGAACTCTTTTGCTAACTTTTCTATTTTCTCTAGCCTTATATTTGGTTTTACTTCGTAAATATCTCCAATTAAATTAAGATATTCCAATCCTGTTAGTTTTTCAAATATTTCTGGAGCATCTGGCACAAACCCAAAATTTTTCTTTGCTTCTATCGGATTTTTTTGTATGCTTTTTCCGTCTATTAATATATCACCTTCATCTATATTTAAAATTCCAGTTATCATATTTATTGTAGTTGTTTTTCCTGCTCCATTTGGCCCTATAACTCCTAAAACAGTTCCATTTTCTACTTTAAAATTTATATTATCAATTATTTTTTTTCCTTTTATATATGATTGGCTTACATTTATAACTTCTATCATATTTTTCCTCTTTTCTAAAAAAATTATACTTGCATTATATCATATTATTTAAAAATTATATATATTTTTCTTATAATATACAAATAAACAGAGAATTAAGAAAAATCCTCTGTTTACCTATATTTATTTATATTGTACATTTTTTGTAACAATATTTGCTATCATTTCTGCTGTTTTTTCTACTCCAAATTTATCTACATTTATTGTAAAGTCATAGTAATCTAAATCCTTCCAATTTTGACCTGTATAATGGTTATAATGGTTCTGTCTTGCTTTATTAATTTTATTAATTTGCTTTAGTGCATCTTTTTCATCTAAACCATAGTATTTTACTGCTCTTTTAACTTTGTTCTCGTCATCACTATATAAGAATATTTTAAATACATTTTTTTCATCTTTTAATACATAATCTGCACATCTTCCTATAATAATGCAAGGTCCTTTTTTTGCAATTTCTTTTATTGCATTTGTTTCTGCTATAAATAAATTATCATCATTTGTTAAGTTATTATAATACTGTGAATTAAAGTTCATTAATAATTTATCTTTTACTTTTTGTTCATTTTGCTCTATGTATGATGCTGATAATCCACTTTCATTTGATACCATTGTAATTAAGTCTTTATCATATAGTTTTAAACCTAGTTTTTTAGATAATAATTCTCCAACATATCTTCCACCTGAACCATATTCTCTATTTATTGTAATTATTACATTTTCTGTTGGTTTAGTATCCTCTCCTATTTTATCGTCGTTTTTCATTTCCTTTTCGCTAACTCCATTTAATTTTCTCATCTCAATTATTAATAGCGTTACTGCTATTGCAAATGCTAGTCCATCTGCTAACGGACCTGCATATAGAACTCCCATCACATTATAGAACTTTGATAAGATTATTGCTCCTGGTATAAAAAATAATATTTGTCTTGATAATGTAATAAATGCTGATTTACTTGGTTTCCCAATTGCTTGGAAAAATATACCTGTTGCAATTTGTACTCCATTGCATAACGTTAACATTAAGAATATTCTAAAGGCATAGCAAGCAAATTCGTTATATAGTTCATCTCCTGAGCCAAACATTCCTATTAATTGCTCTGGTATTGTTTGGAATAATATAAATGATATTGCAGATATTATTGTACTTACTATTAACACTATTTTCAATGTTTGCTTTACTCTGTCGTATTTTTTTGCTCCATAGTTATATCCTACAATTGGCTGACTTCCTGCTGCTATTCCTAATATTATACTTGTTAATATCATATTTATTTTCATAACAATTCCGTGTACTGTTATAGGAATTTCTGCTCCGTATTTACTTACTGCTCCATATTTATTATATAGTGTGTTTTCTACTGTAAGCACAAACACTATTGCTATTTGTGTTATAAATGATGATATTCCAAGTGTTGCTATTTTACTTACTTGTTTAAATTTTACTTTAAAGCTTTCTTTTGTAAGAGTTATTGATTTAAACTTTTTCAAGTATATTATATTAATTGTAAAGTTTAATATTTGACTTGCTACTGTTGCTATTGCCGCTCCTTGTACTCCCATTCCGAATTTAAAAATTGCTATTGGGTCTAATATGATATTCAAAATTGCTCCTGATACCATTGATAACATTGCATACTTAGGCGAGCCATCTGCTCTTATTATTGAGTTTAGTGTTGTTGCTACCATCATAAATGGTATTCCTATAGCTATTATATAGCCATAATCTAATGCAAATTGCCTTATTGCATCAGTTCCTCCAAATAATGTAACAAGTTTTGGTAAAAATATTAATATAATTGCACATAATATAAGTGATATTATAACAGATGCAGTAATTGCATTTCCAACGCCTTTTTTTGCTTCTTCTTTTTTATTTTCTCCTAACTTTAAGCTTAAATACGCAGATGCTCCATCTCCAAGCATTAACGCAAAAGACATACATAATACAGTAATAGGAAATATTACATTAGTTGCTCCATTTCCTAAATATCCTACTCCCCAACCTATAAAAATTTGGTCTACCATATTATACAATGCATTTACTACAAGTGATATAATACAAGGTACTGAAAATGATAATAGTAGTTTTCCTATTTTTTCTTTTCCTAAATCTAATTGTTTCATTTGTTACTCCTTTCTTTATTTTTTTACATATGTAACCAACAAAAACAACACATCTATCGATTTATGTGTTGTTCGTTAATTATATTCGCCTTATTACTAAGATGACTTAATATTAACGTAAAATTTATTATACATCAATAATAGCTATCTTGTCAAGCTATTTGTGAATGAAATTTTTATGTAAATTTTTTTATTTGTATTGACTTTTTAGCAGATATAGTTTATTATAAATTATATTTTATTATACAAGGAGGTTTTATATGGATTTAAAAGGTTCAAAAACAGAGATTAACTTAATGGCTGCTTTTTCTGGTGAATCAGAAGCTAGAAATAAGTATACTTATTATGCAAGTGTTGCAAAAAAAGAAGGATACGAACAAATTGCTAATTTATTTTTAGAAACAGCTGAAAATGAAAAGGCTCACGCAAAAATTCACTTAAAATATTTAGATGGCATAGGTGACACTGAAGAAAATCTTGAGGACGCTATAGCTGGAGAAAATTATGAATGGACTTCTATGTACGAAGATTTTGCTAAAGAGGCTGATGAAGAAGGTTTTAAGGATATTGCTAATACTTTTCGTAGAATTGGTCAAATAGAAAAACAACACGAGGAAAGATTTCGTAAATTATTAGAAAATATTCAAGATGAAACTGTATTTAAAAAAGACCGTATTGTTAAATGGCAATGTCGTAATTGCGGTCATATACGTACTTCACTAAATGCTCCAGAGGTTTGTCCTGTATGCGGTCATCCTATGAGTTTCTTTGAAATTAAAGCAGAAAATTATTAATATTTACTTTAAAAAAAATAGTAGGAATATTCCTACTATTTTTAAACTTTATCAAATTCAGCTATTAAATCATAATCGTTAACCTCTACTACTCTGCACTTTGCAAATTGACCAATTGAGTATTCGTTCTTTTTATTATTTTTTATAAAAACTACTCCGTCACAATCTAGTACTTCCATATAAGTTCTACCTATATAATAGTTTTTATCAAAAGACATATTTTCAATTAACACCTCATATGTATTTCCAATTTTACTTTTTAAAATTTCTTTTGAAATTTGCTTTTGTAGTTTCATAATTTTGTTATATCTACTTTTTTTAGTTTGAAAATGAATTTGTTCTTTTAATTTTTCTGCTGGTGTACCGTCTTCTTTTGAATACGAAAATGCTCCTAGTTTTTCAAATTTTGTTTCTTCTACAAAATTATATAATTCTTCGAAATCATCGTTTGTTTCTCCCGGAAATCCTACCATTACTGTTGTTCTAATTATTACATCTGGTATTTCATACCTAATTTTTTTTATTAATTTTTTAATACTTTCGCCATCACTTTTTCTATTCATTCTTTTTAATACTGGATTTGATATATGTTGAATTGGTATATCAAAATAATGACATATTTTACTACTTTTTTTAACTACTTGTATTAATTCTTCTGTAATAGTTTCTGGGTATGAATATAGAAAACGTATCCATTTTATTCCTTGTATTTGTTCTAATTTTTCTAGCAATATAGCAAGTTTTGGTTCATTATATAAGTCTATTCCATATTTTGTAGTATCTTGTGCTATTACTATTATTTCTTCTATTCCATTTTTAGCTAGTAATTGCGCTTCTTCTATAATTTCTTCCATAGGTCTACTTATATATTTTCCTCTAATCATTGGAATTGCACAGTATGTACAATTATTACTACAGCCTTCAGCTATTTTTAAATATGCTGTTTTCTTCCCTGTTGTAATTATTCTATTTTTATAATCTAATTCATAATTTTCATTTTTTTCTTTTCCTATAAGATTTTCTACTTCTTTCCAAAAATCTTTATAATTATCGCATCCAATCCATAAGTCTACTTCTGGAATTTCTTTTTTTAGCTCTTCTTTATACCTTTTTACTAAGCAACCTGTAGCTATTATGTATTTGCATTTTTTATTTTTATATTCGCTCATTTCTAAAATAGTATTAATTGCTTCTTCTTTTGCACTTCCGTATAAATCCACAGGTATTAATTAGTATAATTTCTGCTTTACTAGGGTCATTTACAATTTCAAATTTATGTTGTTTAAATAGACCTATCATCATTTCTGTATCTACTAAATTTTTACTACACCCAAGTGATATAAATCCAATTTTCATCTTTTTCCTCTTTCTTTTTTAATCTTTAAATATTTTACCACATTTTTTTATATTTTTCTAGACTAATTTGCTATATTTAGTATATAATAATTTTATTATAAATTTTAAGGAGGAATTGTTATGACACCACATAATGATGCTAATGTTGAAGATTTTGCAAAAACTGTTCTTATGCCCGGTGACCCTCTTAGAGCAAAGTTGATTGCCGAGAATTTTTTAGATGATGTAAAACTTGTAAATAGTGTTCGTAATGTTTATGCTTATACTGGAACATATAAGGGAAAAGCTTTGTCTGTTATGGCTTCTCGGTATGGGAATTCCTAGTATGGGTATTTATTCTTACGAGTTGTTTAAGTTCTATGGAGTTGAAAATATTATTAGACTTGGTTCTTGTGGAGCTTATACAAAAGATTTGCAACTTTTTGATTTAGTTTTAGTTGATAATACTTATACTGAAAGTAATTATGCCTTTACAATGAATAATGATGATTGCCACTATATTTCTTCAAATTCTTTTTTAAATGAAAAAATTGAAAATACTGCTAAAACGTTGTCTATTCCTATTAAGAAGTGTAACACTTCTTGTATCGAAGTTTTTGATTATTATATTACGGATTTGAATGCTGTATTGGATAGATTTCCAAAAGAATATAATATTACAGCTACTGAAATGGAATGTTTTAGTTTGTTTTATAATGCTCATTTGTTAGGGAAAAAAGCTAGTTGTATTTTAACAGTAGTGGATTCACATTACTATAACGAAGCTACTTCAGCAGACCAAAGGCAAAATTCATTAGACCAAATGATAAAACTAGGACTTGATTCTGCCGTTTGTTTGGATTAATACAATATTAGGAGTTAAATGATTATTGCATTTAGCTCCTAATATTTTTTTGAAATTGTTTAATCTTTTGTAATTTACTTATACAACCTCTGTTAATTCACTATAATTCGTTGCTAATACTTATTCGCTTATAGAACCTTGCGTGGTAAGGCAAAATTATTTCCTCTTATAGTCCCCAAGTTTTCTAAATTCACACATTCAGCACGACTTCGAAATCTATCCATTGGCATACTCACAAATTAGATTTCCTCTTTCTGTACCAGTATATCCCGTTCCCATACACTTATAACATTCATGACCGTTCGAAGAAAAAACATACACTTCTTTATAAGTACAACTTGAACAATAAGTTGTTTCGCGACAATTACCACACTTTGCACAATATTCCTGACTATACCAAGCATGTTTCTCCGCTCCACACGCAAAACATGTTCCGAACATTCTCTTTTATAGGTGCCCTCCAAGTATGCGTACAATTTCCGCTACCGTTACAATTACTACAGTTTATTTTCACTGTCTCGTAACAATCATTTGAATGAGTGTGCCAACTCGCCTGAAGTTTTAAGTCTTTTTCCTCAGAATACACACCTCCAGGCTCATAGGTCTTATCTGCATTTTCTGAATCAATCCATCCCAAAAATACACTATTATCTTTGGTCGGTTTTTCATTTGGTAAAGTTAAACTCTCTCCATATTTTTTTGTCTGCGGTTCCGGTCCTCCTGTTCCACCGTTTGCGTCAAATGTTACCGTAAATTCTCGTGTTGGCGTTGTATCTCCCACATTCCCTGTAAAATGTGCATTTCCTCCTATGTACTTTGTACTGCTAGCTGTTATTAAGAATATATATCCTTCTTTTGTGGTTATTTTTGCTTGTGGCTGTTCATTTTCGTCCTCTGGCTCTATCTTTTCTATTGCATCTCTTTCTACTATCTCGTTTTTGCAGATTTGTTCTATTAGGTTATCTAATGTTACTTTTCCTAAATTATCTGCTGCAACTTCTCCTCTTGCTAATTCTATATCTTCTAAATATTTCCCTATTTGTTGTTGCTTTACTGCTTCTTCTGCTTTCTTGAATATTCCTCCGTCTTTTAGTGTTAAATTAATAGTTACACCTGCTAATATTAATAGTACTATTATGGTAACTATTAATGCAATTAGTGTTATTCCGTTTTTCTTTTCCGTATTGCTTGTTCATATTTAATATTATCATATTTTGCTTTCCTCCCTTTTTCTTTGGTCTTTCTATATTTTTAATATTAAAATTTTATATTTTGTTTATTTTTCTTACAATACTTTTATTATTTTGTTCTAGTAATAATTTTCCATAATTTGTTGGCATATATCTATAGTTATGTAAATATATATTAAACAATATTAGGTGAATTGTAACATTAATAATTCAAAAAACAGCAAAAACATCTTGATTTTTTATAATTTTTCCTATATATTATAAGTGAAATAATATATATAAGGAGTAATGAATATGGAAAAATATGATGCACTTATTTTTGGGCACAAAAATCCAGATACGGATTCTATTTGTGCAAGTCTTGTTCAAGAAAAATATAATAAAAATAATGGTTGGAATACAAAAGCTGTTCGCTTAGGGAATATTAACAAGGAAACCGAATACGTTTTAAAATACTTAGGAATTGATGCACCAAAATTAATTAATGAAGTGGCTGATGGTCAAGATGTAATTTTAGTAGACCATAATGCATTTGCTCAAAGTGTAAATAATATTGAAAATGCTCATATACAAATGGTAGTTGACCATCATAGAATTTCTAACTTTGAAACCAAAGAACCTCTATATTATATAGCAAAACCTTATGGCTGTACTTGTACTATTCTTTTTGAAGAATTTAAAAATGCAAATATGAAAATTGAAAAAAAAGAAGCTTTATTGATGCTTTCAGCAATTGTTTCTGACACATTATTATTTAAATCTCCAACTTGTACTAAGTATGATGTTGAAGCTGCAAAGGAACTTGGAAAAATTGCTGAAGTTGATGTTCAAACTTATGGCTTAGATATGCTTAAAGCCGGAACTGATTTAAGTGATTTTTCTCCTAGTGAATTAATTAACATAGATTCAAAAGAATTTGTAACAGGGAATTATAAATTTCAAGTAGCACAAATTAATGTTACAAGCATTGAGGATGTTCTTGAAAATAAGTCTTCTATTGAGAAAGCTATGGAGAATTTTATGACAGAAAATGGAACTAACTTATTTATATTCTTAATAACAGATATATTAAATAATGACTCTCAAAGTATTGTATTAGGAGATACAAAGTTATTTGAAAAAGCTTTTGGTCAAACTGTTGAAAATAATATGGCTTTGCTAGAAGGAGTTGTTTCTAGAAAAAAACAAATCGTTCCAGTTATACTAGAAGCACTTGAAAAAATGGGCAATTAAAATTGCCCATTTTTCAAATTATTACATACTTTGTAATATTTCAATTAATTCTTCTTCTGTAAAATTATACTTTTTATTACAAAAATGGCATTGAGTTTCAATATTTTTTTGCGTCTTTATTATATCCTCTATTTCCTTTCTTCCTAGTGCAATTAATCCATTTTTTATCTTTTCTTTCGAGCAATCACATTCATATATTGGTATAATATTATCCTCAATTATTTGAAGATTACTATCGCCTGTAATATCTTCTGCAATTTCTTTTAATGTCATATTATCATCTAACATTTGACTTATTGTTTTTGCTTCTTTTATTCTATTTTCTAATATAAACAAATCATCTTCTGTAGCATCTGGCATTGGTGTTACTACATAACCACCACTTGCTTTCACTCCATTTTTATCTACAAGAACTCCTAATGCTACTGCTGTATTGGTTTGTTCTGATGATGCAAAATAATTTGCAAAGTCTTCGGCTATTTCCCCTGAAACAAGTGGAACCATACCTGTATATGGCTCTTTCAACCCTATATCTTTTATTACATTTAGATATCCGTTATTTCCTATTGCTCCTCCTACATCTAATTTTCCATTTTTTAAAGGTAAATCTACAACAGGATTTTGAACATATCCCTTTAGTTTTAAGTTATTTGCTACAACAACAATTCCTCCTAACGACCCATTTCCTTTTATTTGTATTGTTAATTTATCGTTTTTGTTTTTCATATTTGTAGCCATAATAGCGGATATAGTTAATGTTCGCCCAAGTGCCGCTGTTGCTATTGGACTTAATGTATGTGTATTTCTTGCTTTTTCTATTAGTTCTTTGGTTGTTGCACACGTTATACTAACTCTACCATTATATGCTAAAAATTTCATTATTTTATCTTTATATTCCATTTTTTCACCCTACTTAGTTATTCTTCTTCAAACATATCTTTCCCTACTCCACACAATGGACATTCCCACGTATCTGGTAAATCTTCAAAAGGTGTCCCTGGTGCAATTCCGTTGTCTGGGTCTCCAATTTCTGGATTATATTCATATCCACACGCTAAACATTTATACATTTCGTTCCCTCCTCTTAATTTAAATATATTTTTATATCCAATTGCTATTACAGCAATTACAATTAAACCAAATGATAATGCCTTCCAAATTCCACTTTCTAAAAGTACAATTGCAAACATTCCAAATGTAGCACTAATTCCGTATA
Organism: uncultured Clostridia bacterium; assembly: GCA_947628605.1. Lineage (GTDB taxonomy): Bacteria > Bacillota > Clostridia > TANB77 > CAG-508 > RGIG8482. The sequence continues at coordinate 18,243 of CANRAM010000018.1, forward strand.
AAGTTAATACTGCTTCTTTTTGTGAAAATCCTCTTTTTAACATTCTATGATGCAAGTGTTCTTTATCTGGCATTACTACAGCTTTTAAAGATTTTCCTGTTACTAACCTTCTAATAATTGCAAAAACAGTATCGAAAACTGGTAATGCTAGTACAATTAATGGTGCTACAATTACAATAGCTGTATAGGTTTTTGCAACTCCTAATATTGATATAACTGCTAATGAAAATCCTAAAAAGTTTGACCCGGTATCTCCAATAAATGTTTTTGCAGGATTAAAGTTAAATGGTAAAAATCCTGTAAGTGCTCCTGCAAGTGCTGTAATCATAATAATCGCAATTATGGGTGAATCGTTTAATGAAAATATTATAATTAGCGACAAGCAAGATATTAACGATATTCCGGATGATAAGCCATCTAAACCATCTATTAAGTTAATAGCATTTGTAATTCCAACTATCCACCCCAATGTTAGAATAATGGCAAATATATCATTTAATGTTGTTATATTATCTTCTGGAAAAAATGGAATATTTATATGTTGTATTACAATTCCACTTTTTATAACTAATATTGCAGATATGATTTGAGCTGATAATTTGAATAATGGCGAGATACCTCGTACGTCATCTACAAAACACGCAATTATTAAAACAAGTGCTCCTAAAAAAAATCCAATTATTTTTATATAGTATTGTTCTTCATTTAAATTTATACTTCCCTCTATTCCCATTATTGCAATTAAATAAATAAACGATACTAAAAAACCGGCTATAACAGCAAGCCCTCCTAATCGTGGCATTGGCTTTTTATTTATTCTTCTATCATCTTTTGGTAAATCAATAGCTCCTAATTTTTTTGCAACTTTTATTGTATATGGTGTTACAACGAATGTTGTAATAAATGCAAGTAAAAAAGCTATTGCAATATCTCCCCACATAGAAAAGCCCCCCTAGTATTTTGTTTTTACTAAACAAATATATCATATCAATGCATATATTACAATATTTTTAGCATATATTTTTATTACTATATTGTTTTTTCGGGCAATTAAAATGCCTTGTTTTAGAAAGGAGTTTTATGTTTAAGAAAAAATTTTATGTTTGTTTTTTATCTATAAAAAATATGATTTTACCGGTTTTTATAGTTTTATTTACATTATCCCTTGTTATATTTTCTAACGAAAATTTATCTGCTACAAAACACGGTTTACTTTTATGGGCAAATTCAGTTGTTCCAGCACTTTTACCATTTTTTATTGCAACGGAATTATTAGGTCATACAAAAATTGTTTATTTTACTGGTAAACTTCTTAATAAATTTATGAAACCAATTTTCAATGTTCCTGGGGTTGGTGCATATGCTTTTATTATGGGAATTTTAAGTGGCTATCCTGTTGGTGCAAAGCTTGTTACTTCTCTTAGACAAAATGGTGATTGTACACAGGCTGAAGCTGAAAGATTACTTGCTTTTACTAATAATTCTGGTCCTTTATTTATTATAGGTACTGTTGGAGTTAGTCTATTTGGAAATAGTTTAATTGGTATATTACTATTCATAACTCATTTTTTAGGTTGCTTAATTGTTGGTTTTTTATTTCGCTTTTGGAAAAAGAACGAGTTTTCTTCTGCTAGTGCAGTAGTTAATAATAATTATAGTAATAATTTAAGCTTTTCTAACTTAGGAGAAGTTTTATCTAATAGTATTATGAATTCTATTAATACTGTTATGATGATTGGGCGGTTTTGTTATTATTTTTTCCGTTATTTTATCTGTTCTTAAGGCTTGCGGTTTACTTAATATGATAATAGATTTATTTTTTCCATTTTTTAAACTTTTTGGTTTGGATAGAAATTATGCTAATGCAATTGTTTCTGGTTTTATAGAACTTACAAATGGTTTAAGTTTAATTTCTAGCATTCCTGCAAAGTACATTTCTGTAAGTATTATTATAACTGCCTTTTTGTTAGGGTTTGGTGGTTTTAGCGTTTTATTGCAGGTATTAAGTATTACATCAAAGTCGGATATATCTATAAAGTCTTATATTTTAGGTAAATTTTTGCACGGAATTATTTCTAGTGTATTAACGTATATATTTATTCACATTTTCCCTATTTTTAACTTGGATATTGTCCCAATATTTGCTCAAAATGTGAATAATGTTTTTGTAAATTCTATGCACTTTGGCTTTATTGGATTTTTTTTGATTTTTTTAATAATTTCTTTGTATTTTAGAAAAAAAAGTCATATGAGTACTAATTAAGGCTACGGTAATATTTTTTATTTTCTTGAATATAATTTTTTAGGGAGTGGTATTAATGGATAGAAATATGGATTTTAATGGTTTCGATAATATGGGATTTGACCCTAATATGATAAACGATAATTTTTATAGAGACCCTATGTTTAATCCAATGTTGCAGTATGAGCAGGCGTATATGTATTATAGGTATATGTCTCAACAAATGGAATATAAGATTAAGTGTAAGGAATACGACAAATTATGTGGAAAGGATAAAGAGAGACGCATTGAATAAAATTCGTCTCTCTTTTTATCGATTACACAGTTTACTTGACAAAGTCAATATCTACAAATTTATATTAAAATTTGCTTATAATTTCTCTATTTCTTCTTTTGTTAATTTTGTTATGTTACATATTGTTTCTATGTCCATTCTCTTTTCTTTCATTTTTTTTGCAATTATTTTTCTTTCTTTTAATTTACCAATATTTTCTCCTATTATCTTTCCTCTAGCTTCTCCTTTTATTTTTCCAGCATTTTCTCCTTGTTCATATGCATAGCTTTTTGCTGATTCTTGGTCCATTTCCCATAGCTG
>CANRAM010000019.1 GCA_947628605.1 uncultured Clostridia bacterium
AGAGCCAATAATGAAAGTAGAAGTAACAGTTCCAGAAGAGTATATGGGAGATGTTATAGGAGATATTAACTCTAGACGTGGAAGAATGGAAGGTATGGAAGCAAGAAGTGGAAACCAAATAATTCGTGGATATATTCCATTATCAGAAATGTTTGGATATGCAACAGACTTACGTTCTAAAACACAAGGTAGAGGAACATATGCTATGGAACCTTCTCACTATGAAGAAGTTCCAAAATCAGTTCTTGATGCAATAGTAGCATCACGTGCTAAAAAAGAAGAATAATATAATAGCAAGCTAAAACATAAAAAATAATCAAAATTATTTAAAACACTTGCATTTTTACAAATTATGTTATAAAATGCTTATACAAAATAAGTTACGTTATTAAATTTAAAAAAATATAAAAAAGTTGTAAAGGTTAAAATAAAGCATAAACCTTAAAGTTACAACAAAAAATAAGGAGGATTAAAAAATGGCAAAAGCTAAATTTGAAAGAACGAAACCACACGTTAACATTGGTACAATCGGACACGTTGACCACGGAAAAACAACAACAACAGCAGCTATTACAAAATATTTAGGATTATTAGGAAAAGCTCAATATGCAGCTTACGACCAAATTGATGGAGCACCAGAAGAAAAAGCAAGAGGAATCACAATTAACACAGCACACGTTGAATATGAAACAGATGCAAGACACTATGCACACGTTGACTGCCCAGGACACGCAGACTATGTAAAAAATATGATTACAGGTGCTGCACAAATGGATGGTGCTATACTTGTAGTATCAGCAGCAGACGGACCAATGCCTCAAACAAGAGAACATATACTACTTGCAAGACAAGTTGGCGTTAAATATATTGTTGTTTACTTAAATAAATGTGATATGGTAGACGACCCAGAATTATTAGAATTAGTTGAAATGGAAGTTAGAGACTTATTATCAAGTTACGATTTTCCAGGAGATGATATTCCAATTATAAAAGGTTCTTCATTAAAAGTATTAGATTCAACATCTACAGACCCAAATGCACCTGAATATGCTTGTATGAAAGAATTAATGGATGCAGTTGATAGCTACATTCCAACACCAGAAAGACCAATAGACCAACCATTCTTAATGCCAGTTGAAGACGTATTTACAATTACAGGACGTGGAACAGTTGCAACAGGTAGAGTAGAAAGAGGTGTTGTTAAACTTTCTGATGAAGTTGAAATAATAGGTTTATCTCAAGAAAGAAGAAAAACAGTTGTTACTGGTGTAGAAATGTTTAGAAAATTACTAGACCAAGCAGAAGCTGGAGATAACATAGGTGTTCTTTTAAGAGGTATAGATAGAAAAGACATCGAAAGAGGTCAAGTATTAGCAAAACCAGGAACAATAAATCCACATACAAAATTCAAATCAGAAGTATACGTTCTAACAAAAGAAGAAGGTGGACGTCATACACCATTCTTTAATGGATATAGACCACAATTCTACTTTAGAACAACAGACGTTACAGGTGTTATTGAATTACCAGCTGGAACAGAAATGGTTATGCCAGGAGATAACATTTCAATGACAATAGAACTTATCACACCAATAGCTATCGAAAAAGGGTTAAGATTTGCTATTCGTGAAGGTGGACGTACAGTAGGTTCAGGAATTGTTGCTGACATAATTGAGTAATAAAGTGATGAGTTTTACAGTTTAGAAATAAATAAAAGATTAGAGTACGCAAACTCTAATCTTTTTATTTATTTCTAATATCATTGTTTTTTCATTTTTGGTTTTGAAATTAATGAAGCAATATAGCCAAAGAATATTGCGGCAGATATTCCACCAGCAGTAGCCTTTATGCCACCCATAAAAGCACCAATAAATCCAGAAGTAGACACTTCTTCAATAGCACCCTTTGCAAGAGCATTTCCAAAACCTGTTAAAGGGACAGTTGCTCCGCAACCAGCAAAATCTATTAAATATTGATAAACTCCAAGACCACCTAATATAGCGCCAGAGGTAACAAAAATTACTAAAATTCTTGCAGGAGTTAACTTTGTTTTATCTATTAAAATTTGACCAATAATACAAATTAAACCTCCAACAACGAAGCATCTAAGTAATTGCATCCAATCTAAACTTTGAAAAAATTCCATTATAAAATTCTCCTATCTAATCATAAAGATTCAAACATTAAAAACCATCTATTTATATTAATAAAATAGCAATTATAATTCTATAGAAATAGCGTGTGCAATTCCAGGAATTGATTCTCCTTGCTGAGAAGTAGTAGCGTTAGTTAATGCACCAGTAGCCATTAAAAGCACTTTTTTATATTTCTTTTCTTGTAGCATTTTATAAATATATCCAGAAAAAACAGCACCACAGCAAGCACAACCACTACCACCAGAATGAGTATCCTGTTTTTCCTTATCAAAAATTAGCACACCACAATCATTGTAATTAGACTTAATATTATAGCCTTTTGTTTCAGCCAATTCTATTAAAATTTGCTTACCAATATGACCTAAATCACCAGTAAAAATTGCATCATAGTAGCTTGGAGAGCGACCAGTATCCTTAAAATGTGCAATTAAAGTATCAAGAGCAGCAGGAGCCATAGCAGCACCCATATTATTAGCATCTTTTATACCCATATCAACAATTTTTCCGGGAGTAATGTGAGTAATATAAGGCCCATTACCAGTTTTACTAACAATAGCAGCTCCAGAACCAGTTACAGTCCATTGAGCAGTAGGTGGACGCTGATTTCCTAATTCAAGAGGAAAACGAAATTGCTTTTCAGCACTACAAAAATGACTAGAAGCAGCACAAATAGCATTTTGACCAGCACCGCCCTCCAAAAAAATAGAAGCCAACATAAGACCTTCCACAAATGTAGAGCAAGCACCAAATATTCCGAAAAAAAGGAATATTTATTTCACGTAATCCAAAACTTGAAGAAATACACTGGTTTAATAAATCACCTGCAAAACAATAATCAATTTCATCGCTTGAAAGACCAGACTTTGAAATAACAGTATTTACTGTTTCTTTAATAATTTTACTTTCAGCTTTTTCCCAAGTACTCTCTCCCCAAAATTCATCATCTAAGCAAGTATCAAAATATTTGGCTAAAGGCCCATCAGTTTCTTTAGGCCCAACAATAGATGCTGTTTGCAAAATTGTTGGAGGAGAGTCTAATTTTACAGTTTGTTTTCCTATTTTTTGCAATATAAAAACCTCTTTTCTTAAAAAAATATTTACAATATAGAGTTTACTAATAAAGTATTAAACAAGAGTAATAGCACTAGTATTAAATATTAAATAAACAATTCCTACAATAATAGAAGCAGAAATTCCAAAAACAAGTACTGGACCTGCAACGGTAAACATTTTTCCGCCAACACCCATTACATAGCCTTCAGACTTATATTCCATAGCAGGTGAAACAATAGAATTTGCAAAACCTGTAATAGGAACGAGAGAACCAGCACCAGCAAATTTGCCTATTCGATTAAACAAATTTAAACCAGTTAAAAATGCACTAATCCCAATTAATAAAACAGACACAATTGTATTAGACATTTGTGTATCCATACCACGAAATTTACAATAACTAAATATAACTTGACCAATAGTACAAATTAAACCACCAACCCAAAAAGCATTAAAACAATTCTTAAGAATTGGAGAATTAGGTGATTTTTTATTAACGTAATCTTGGTAATCCTTTTTTGTTTCAATAGGATTCAAAACAATACACCTCCTAAAAATTAATCTCTATCTCGGTCTATTACGAAAGACAAATCTAAATCAACTAAATATTCTGAAATTTTTTTGCCATTTATTTTTGCCCTTTGTTCTAAAATAGTAACATTTGTTAAGTAATCAATAGTTTTTGAAGCTTCATTTATAGTTTGCACTATTGCATCCTTCCAAGAAACTTCTGATGTACCTGTTATTTTTAAATGTTTTTCAACAGCCATTTATAATCAACCTCCGTTTTTATTTGTTAAAAATATATTTTCCAAAATTTCAAAAAATATACAGAAAAAACAAAAAAATCTAGAAAATAATATGTTATAATATGAAACAGAAAAATTAATAATAATTTTAATAAAATAAGGAGGAAAATGCATAGTGGACATAGCAAGAAAAACTGCACTAGAAATTCTTTATGAAATAGATACAAATAATGCGTATTCCAATATAATTTTAAATGCATATTTAAATAAAAACAAAGAAAAACTAAATAATAATGATATAAACCTAATATCAGAAATTATATATGGAACAATAACCTGGAAACTAACAATAGATGTAATAATAGAAAAATACTCAAAAATAAAAATAAAGAAAATGTCGCCTTGGGTAAAAAACTTATTAAGAATGGGAACATATCAAATAATATTTTTAGATAAAATTCCTAAAAGTGCTGCTGTAAACGAAACAGTAGAATTATCAAAAAAATATGCACATAAATCAAGTAGTTTTATAAACGCGATTTTAAGAAAGATAGAAAAAAAGGATTATGAAGAAATTACAAAAATAAAAGATTATAAAGAAAGAATATCTAAAATGTATTCTATGCCAGAATGGTTAATAGAAGAATTAATGAGTGAATATACAAATGACGAAATAGAACAAATAGCTAAATATTCAAACACAAAACCAAAAATAACAATAAGAATAAATTCTATAAAAACTAATAAAGAAGAATTTATAAAAAAATTACAAGAAAGAAACATAAGTTATGAAGAAACATCTATGCCATACTTTATACATATAAAAAATGTAAAAAACATATCTAAAATAGATCTATTTGAACAAGGTTTGTTCACAGTTCAAGACATAGGAGCGGGTAATATTAGTAAAATGCTAGCACCTAAAAGCAAAGAAACAGTTTTAGATATATGCAGTGCACCAGGTGGAAAAACTACACATATGGCAGAAATAATGAAAAATAGTGGGACAATAATAGCTTGTGACATATATAAACATCGTTTAAAATTAGTAGAAGAAAATTATAAAAGATTAGGAATTAATATAATTGAAACAAAACAAATGGATGCTACTATATTAGAAAAAGAATTTATTGGAAAATTTGATAAAATACTATTAGATGTTCCTTGCCTTGGCATAGGAGTAATGAAAAGAAAACCAGATATAAAATGGCAAAGGAAAAAAGAAGATATAGAAGAAATTACGCAAATTCAAGAAAAAATACTAACAACAAGCTTAAATTATTTAAAAGAAAATGGAGAATTAGTATATTCAACTTGTAGCATTTTAAAAAAAGAAAATGAAGATTTAGTAAACAAAACATTAAATAAAATAAATGAAAAACAAAAATTACAATTTGAATTAGTAGAAAAGAAAAAAATACTTCCTAATGAAAATACAGATGGATTTTTCTTTTGTAAAATTAAGAAAAAATAAATTACTATTATTACATTAATATTACATTTGAATTACATTTAATCTCAAAGTATTGACTTTTGACGAAAAAATAATAAAATATCAATATAATTAGTATGTATGAAAAAAAGAAAGAAAAAAATGACATATTTGCATAAAAATAGAAGTATTAAATACAAAAAAATGTAAAACATAAGAAGGAAATTGTAACAAAGGAGAAAAAAATGTCAACAAGTTTAGGTTTATATATTGAAGATAATCTAATTAAATATGCTAAAGTTTCCAAAGAAAATGACAACATTAAAGTTGAATCCTTTGGAGTAAAGTTTTATGACAAACTAAATGAGACTATTTCACAAATAGTAGAAGAAACATATAGTTATAAAGCACCAATAAGTATTAACCTATCAAATGAAAAATATAATTATTTTGAAGTATTTAGTTTATTAAATAAAAAAGATATGCAAAATGTCATAAATACAGAATTTGAATCTATATGTTACGACAATGGAGTAAATAAGGATGGCTTTGAAACAAGATATGTTTTAACAACTGATGCAGAAGATAAAGAAAAAATTAAAGCAATACACATATCAGCAAACAAAACAGATATAGCCAAAAAAACAGGTCAATTTAGTGCATATAGAATTGCAGCTATAGCTCCAATAGGAATAAGCATAGCAAACTTACTTAGCGATAATGACAAAGAAAACACAGTAATAGTAAATATAGAGAATAAAACAACAATCACTACAGTAGTAGATCAAAAAATTATAGATGTACAAACTTTAGACGAAGGTAGTGAACAAATATTATCTAACATTAATGCAAAAGAAAACTCATATTTAAAAGCATATGAAATATGCAAACAATCTACAATATATACATCAGAAGGAAGCGACTTACAATATCAAGAAAATGAGCACTTAGAAGATATAATGCCAACATTATACAATATTGTAGGAACAGTTAGAAAAATAGTAAATAACAGTTTAAATAAAATAGATAAAGTATATCTTACAGGTACAGCAACAGTTATTAATAATATAGATATTTACTTCCAAGATTACTTAAAAAATATTAAATGCGAAATATTAAAACCACATTTTATAAACAGTATACAAGCAAAAATAAACATAAAAGACTATATAGAAGTTAACTCTGCTATTGCACTTGCACTTCAAGGCGTTGGAGAAGGAATTAAAGGCATAAACTTCAAAAAAGAAACTTTTAAAGATAAATTACCAGATTGGATGACAACAGAAATAGGAGGCCGGAAATAAAGATGGCAATAGCAAGGTAGGAAAACTAGCATCTAAGTTTAATTTAGGATTTTCAATGGATTTTGGCGAAAAGTTAACAATATTCGAAAGGAATTTGCTAAGAGGACTTGCAGGAGTAATTCTATTAATATTATCATATGGAATTATATCTATCTTTTTAAATAATGCAATGATAGAAAAAGAAAATGAAATTATGGCTGCAACGGATACAGTTAACTCACAAATAGCATTAATAAACCAAGATACAGATACAATAAAAACAAGTACAAGCAAATATAACAGTATGACAGAAAGATTGGTAAGTTTAAGTGAAGAATTAGCAGAAAAGAACAGAAGAAAGAATGCAATACCAGTATTAATGAATCAGATTATGTTTTGCATACCTAAAGGAGTACAAATAACTTCTATAGAAAATACAAGCGGTAACAAAATTGTTATTAATGCACAAGCTTCAACATATGACCAATTAGGATATTTAAAAGTTAGCATAAGAGATGATGGAATTTTGAAAGATGTAGTATCAGATAATGGAGTTAAGCAATCTCAGAATGGTCTAATTACTACAACAATTGAAGGTACATTACCAATAGAATAAAGGAGTAAAAACAAGCGTATGAGAAAGTATTTAATTATGCTATTAATTGTTTTATTATTGGTAGCTGGATATTTTATGATGTTTGAAGGAGTGAATGTATTAGGAATACAAGTTTTATCTATATTTCAATTAAAAGATAAAAATAATGTATTAGATTCAGAACTTCAAAATGTGAGTGTTCTAACGAGCGTAAATCAACCAGCGGCTATGTCAGAATTAACAGAAAGTGCAAAACAATTAAAAATAGCAAAAGAAGAATATAACGATAAAATTTTATATAGTTCAACAGAAAGCATATTAGCTGCTAGTCAATCAAGACCATATACAACAGAATATTTATGGATTAGATTAGGAAATCATGCAAGAGAAAATTCTATTAACTTAAAATATGAATTGAAACAAGCAGCTTCGGGAGTTAGTGGTCAGTATGATATAGCTTTCACAGTTACAGGAAGTTATGTTTCAATTTCGGAATTCATATCATCACTAGAAAATGATTCCTCATTGAATTTTAAAATTGAAAACTTTAAGTTATTACCAAATGAAGGAAGTACAGATGTATTGCTTGCTACATTTAATGTAAACGAAATTAGTGTAAATGTTGATAAATAAAAACTTAAAAAGGAGGATATATGAAAGCGGTTTTTAAAGAAATAATTCTTATTCTGTTATTATTGTTAGCAATAGTACTAGTTTTAGGGGTATTTTTATATGACTATATTCCAACAAACAAAGTAGTACCAAAAATCGAACAATATCAAATGCCGAATACAATAAGAGAAGAATTAGATGAAACAATAAATGATTTAAGTGAAAATAAAACAGAAATTGTTTATGAAATAAATGGAGCAGATTTAGATAATTACGAAAAACAAAAAGAATATCAAAAAGGAAAAGCAAATCCATTTGGGTCTGCATCAGAACCAAACACAAATAATGAGGGAAGTTCAAATAATAATACGGATAATACAGATAATACAAATGATAATAGTGGGGATAACAATAATAATTCAAACACAAATACTGTTGAAGAACAACCACAAAAAAATCCAGATTCTGTAGGTAATTATTTACCTCAAACTGGGACAAAATAATATAGGTTATATTTATTTTATATAGATATATACAAAAGTAAAAAATATTTTAAGGAGGAATTTTTTATGTTAAAACAACAAAAAGGTATCACATTAGTTGCTTTAGTAATCACAATTATAGTATTACTTATCTTAGCTGGTGTTACAATTTCATTAACTTTAAAAGAAGGTGGAATTTTTGGTAGAGCCCAAACAGCTGCAACAAACTGGAAAAATGCTGAACAAAAAGAAACTTATGAAATGGATCAATTTGAGAACACAACAGATAAAGTACTATACAATACAACAGGATTTACAACAACAGCAGAATAAATTATAAAGGCTAGGTGGCATATGCAGACTATTGTATATGCCATTTAGTTTAGCTGACATTGTTAAAAAACACTTTTTATAGAATAAACAAAGGAGACAAAATGTTAGAAATAATTCTATTAATTATGGTATTTATTATGGGAATATATTTTGGAAGTTTTTATACATTAGCTACATATCGAATACCAAAAGGAGAAAATATAATAAATAAGCACTCATACTGTCCTAATTGTAATCATAAATTAGGAATAAAAGATCTAGTGCCTATTTTTAGTTATATATTTTTAGGCGGAAAATGTAGATATTGTAAAAATAAAATAGGTAGTCGTTATTTTATTTTCGAGTTTTTAACCGGAATAGTTTTTGTATTATTTGCAATATCGTTAAAAATAAATGTATATAAAATTAATATAACTACATTCATATATTTCTTCATAATGGCATTATATTTCACTTTTTTGTTTATATTAGCAGGAATTGAAAAAGAACAATCAAAAATATCAAATTCAGTATTACTATATGGTATATGCATATCAATTATATATATAATATATTCATATACACTTAAAAATTGCAATGTATATGAATATGTTATATACTTAATACTTCTTGCGGTTTTAATGTGTATAAACATTACCTATTATAAGAAAAAACTACAAAATAATTATGTAGTACAAATATTAATAATATTATTATGCTTTTTAATATGTTCCGGAATATATAGAACTATATATGGAGTAGTCCTAGCAATTTTTGCAATTATACTTTATAAATTATTAACTTATTTAAAAAATAAAAAAGGAAATATTGTGAAGAAAACAAAGAAAACTCCTATTGCATTTTTCTTGTGTATTTCTAACATATTAGTAATAATAGTATGGAATTTTATTATAAATTATATGATGATATAACAGGTGATATAATGAAGAAAAAAAATTTTTTATGTAGTAAAGGCTTTACTTCAGCAGATATTATGATAGCAATTATAATTATATTAATATTTATTTCTATTATAAGTACAAGTTTTTACAACTACTATATTAGCGTACAAGGAAAAAACAGAAGGGCAATGGCAACAAATGCATTAATAGAAGTTATTGAAAATGTAGAAAAATTAAGTTATGCAAGTGTAACAACTGAAGAAGTAAATAAAGTAATTAACGATTTAAAAGCCAATAAAACAATTGCAGAACAATATACAGTAACAGCAACATTAACAAATTATAACCAAACAGCAGGTAATGAAAATAAAGAAGATTTAATTAAAATTCTAAAAGTAACTGTAAAATTCAAAGTGGGAAAAAGGGACGAAACAAAGGAAATTACTACATTAATTAAAAACAAAGGAGAATAATATGAAGTCTGATAAAGGAGTAACAACAACTAGTTTAATTATATATGTAATAGGAATGTTAAGTATAATTGCAATAATAGCAACAATTACATCATTCTTCTATAATAATGTTATGAATTTAGAAGATACTAGTGACAATGTTTCTGAACTAACAAAATTCAATATATACTTCTTAAAAGAAATAAAAAATGAAACAAATACAATTACATCGCAAGCAGATAACAGTATTGCATTTTCAAATGGTCATAAATTTACATTTCAAGATAACAGTATCTACTATGATAAAATAAGAATATGTGAAAATGTAAAAAAAGTACAATTTTCAAAAGAAGTTAAAAATTCAAAAACAATAGTAAAAGTATTAATAACATTAGGAGAAAACTTAGAATACACTAAAACGATGGAATATGTGCTAGCAAATACAGAAATGTAATACTAAGGAAATATGTAAATAATGGAAATTGCCGAAAAATATACAAAATAATAAAAAAAAGCGGTATAATAGAAGTATATGATATACAAAGGAGGAAAAAATATGGATGCAAGAAGACAGCCAATAGGAATTGAATTAGTAAGAAGAGGAGTTGTAAGCGAAAACGATATAGCAAAAGCACTTGAATACCAAAAAACTCATAGAGAACAAAAATTAGGAGACATTTTAAATACATTACAAGTTGCTAATTCTTATACTTTAATTCATACAATTGGAGATATTTTAGGTGAAAAAGCAATGCTTTTACACGAAAATGATATAAAAATAAAAATAGAAGAATATATTTCTGTAGACGTATTAAGACAAAATCGAGCAATCCCATTTGAAGTTGAAAATGGAAAGGTAAAAGTATGTTTTTCAGATACAGCCAATAGACGAGCAGTAGATACGGTTAGATTAATACTATTAAACAAGGGATTAGTAATGGAAAAATACATTACTTTCGATTCTAATATAGATGCAGTAATAAAATCATTAGAAGGAAACAGTAAAAACGATATACAATCTACTTCAGATGTATCTGGATTAATTGATACAGTTATAAAAAAAGCAATGGAAAAAAGAGCAAGTGATATTCACTTTGAACCAATGGAAAATTCTTTAAGAATACGTTACAGAATAGATGGAGAATTATATACAGAAGCAAATATAGAAAAAGAAAAACAAACACAAATAATAGGAAGATTAAAAGCAATATCTAATATGCATCAAGAAAAACAAGAATCACAAGACGGAAGAATTATTCTTTACCCAGACTATAATATTCGTGTATCTTCACAACCAAACATATATGGAGAAAAATTTGTTTTAAGATTACTTAAGAAAAATGCCGATGTAAAAAGACTTTTCGATTTAGGATTTCCAAATGATGAGGCAATGGTTAATAGAAGTTTTAATAAAAGAAACAGCATTACAATAATGGCTGCTCCAACAGGAGAAGGAAAAACTACATCATTATATAGTATAATTGATTATTTAAACAAACCAGAAATAAATGTAACTACAATTGAAGACCCAGTAGAAATAAGAATACCAGGATTAAACCAAATAGAAATGGATGCGAAAACTACATTCCAAGATTCTTTAAGAACAGTACTAAGACAAGACCCTGATATTATACTTGTAGGAGAAATAAGAGATACAGAAACTGCTGAAATTGCTATGCAAGCAGGACAAACAGGTCACTATGTTTTATCTACAATACATACAATAGATAGCGTTGAAGTTATAACAAGACTTAGAAAAATGGGAATATCAAACTATGATATTGCAAGTACTCTTGCTACAAGTGTATCTCAAAGATTAGTAAGAAAAGTTTGCCCAAATTGTGCAAGACAAAGAGACTTTACACGGAGAAGAAATAGCAATAATGCAAAATATTGGAGCAAAGTACGGTGTTGAGTTTGACTTTTTTAATAAAAAAACATATGATGTAGTTGGATGTGAACATTGTAATCATTCTGGATATTATGATAGAATTGGTGTGTTTGAAATTCTTATAATAGATGATGCAATAAGGGAGCTTATTACGAATGATGCATCTACAATGAAAATAAAAGAAGAGGCAATGAAGAATGACTATAAACCACTTGTAATAGACGGTATTAACAAAGTTTTAAATGGCATAACTACATTACAAGAATTAAATAAAAAATTAGTAATATTTTAAACGAAAAGGGGAGAAAATACAAATGATAGATGTTGAAAAAATACTAGACCAAGCAATTGAGAGAGATGCATCAGATATTCACTTTATATGTGGAAATAAACCAATGTTAAGAATTATTAGAGATTTAGTTCCAGTAGAAGAGGCAGAAGTGCTAACAGTAGAAGATATGTCAGAAATATATGATTATTTAATAAGAGGAAATATAGATAAAGATACAGTATATAAGGAAACTAAAAAACTTGATACATCACTTGAATATGCAGGATTACGTTTTAGGGTAAATATATCACTTGCTCTTGATGTTCCAGTTTTTACCCTAAGAATAATTAAGAAAGAATTACCTAAATTTGAAGATTTAGGAGTTCCAGATATAGTTAGACGTATGACTTTTCAACCACAAGGGTTAATGTTAGTAACAGGAAAAACTAACTCAGGTAAAACAACAACTTTAAATGCTTTAATAAATCACATTAATGAAACACAAAATAAAAAAATATTAACACTTGAAAGCCCAATAGAATATAAACATACAAGTAAAAAATCAATAATTGTACAAAAAGAAGTTGGAGTTGGAGGAGATTCATTATCATATAGTGATGGTGTTAAAAACTCTTTAAGAGAGGACTGCGATATAGTTATAGTAGGAGAGATTAGAGATAAAATAACAATGGAAGCAGCCATAGAAACAGCAGAATCGGGTCATTTAGTTATAGGAACACTACACACAAAATCGTGTGCAGAAACAATAGATAGAATGGTAAATTTTTATGATATAAGTGACCAACCAACAGTTAAATATTTATTATCATCATTATTAAAACTTGTAATATCACAAAGATTATTAAAAGGAACGAATGGCAAATTAGTATTAGTTCCCGAAGTAATGGTAGTAGATAATATTGTTGCAGGTTTAATTAGAAAAGACAAAATAAGTGTATCAGAAATTGAAGATGCTATGCAAAGTAATTCGGAGAAACGGTAGCATTGGATTAATTAATTCAATTGCAGAATTATTTGTTGAAGAAAAAATAACTTTAGAACAAGCGAAAGCTCAAATAGAAGAAAAGAATATAGAAACATTAAATAGAACAATTATGCAATTAAGAATAAGTAGGAATAGATAAAATATGTAAAAAGGGAGGTAGCTTGCGTAATGGGGGTATATAGGTATAAAGCACTTACTCCAAATGGAGTTATAGTTAGTAACAGAATTGAAGAAAACAACAGAAGTGCTGTAATAAAGAAACTAAAAAGAAACAATTTAATACCAATTCAAATTACAGAACAACTCGGTGTAGTTAGAAGACCTAACCAACTGAAAAAGAAAAATACAAAAAACATTGAAGATATTATGAAAAATGTTAATACGTCTGATCTCGCATTTAACAGAGCAAAAAATAAAGAATCATATATACAAAAAATAAATAATGCTTTAGCTAAAACAGAAAGAATTACTACAAGAGATTTAGTAATTTTTACACAAAATTTCTATTTACTAAAAAAAGCAAACTTTAACAATATACACGCACTAAGTACTATTATAAATAGTACCGAAAACTATTTATTAAGGGGAATCATAGAGGATATATTGGCTGGTGTACAAGCGGGTGAATATATGTATACTACAATGGAATATTATTCAGATGTATTCCCATATATTTATATTAATATGATTCGTGTAGGGGAGTTATCAGGGTCTTTAACAAACTCTTTACAGCAAGCTATAAAATATCTTGATGATTCGGCAGATATAAATAAGAAATTAAGAAATCTATTAATACCTAATATAGTTCAATTTGTTGCAATATTAGTAATGCTTGTAGTAGGAACTTTAGTAGCTATACCAGCAATTCAGAACTTATTTGAACAAGTCGGTTCAACTGATCAGTTGCCGAAGATTACAATATGGTTTAGCCATTTCTTAGATGTAGTAATGGCATATTGGTATTTACCTACAATGTTTATTATTGCAATGATAGGAATAGTAATTTTCTATGTTCATACACCTAAAGGAAGATATAGTTTTGACTATTTTAAATATACAATGCCGATATTTGGTAAGTTAATATTTTCATTAGACTTTTCAAGATTAGTAAAAGCAATACTTTTAAATTTAAACAATGGAATGAGAATACAAGAGGCATTAGAAGTTAGTAAAAAAATAACGAAAAACTATGTTATGCTTTCTTTAATTGAAACATCAATAAATAACATTTTAATAGGTCAATCGTGGATAGAGCCATTTGAACGTTCTGGTCTTGCATCTTCAATGATTACTGAGATGTTAAAGATTGGTATGCAGACAGACCTTTCAGAAATGATGGCAAAACTTGTAGATTATATGGAAATTGATATTAATAATACAATTGATAACATTATGAAGGTATTACCTCAAGTTGTTTACAGTATTGTTGGAGTTGTTTTAATATTCTTCGTAGTTGTTGTACTTGTACCTTGTATTTATGTATATATGGGAAACTTCTTATTCTCTGCTGCAGGATTTTAATTGGAGGAATTGCTATGAAGTTTGGAGTAGATATAGGTGGAAACCATATAGGAGTTGCTTTAATTAGTGATAATTTTACTATTAAAGAAAAAAGAGAAAAAGATTTATTAGAATTAGATAAAACTAATATAAAAAATAGATTAATAGAAATAATTAAACAGTATATACAAAACATTTTAGATAGCCAAAAGTTAAATATTAATAATATAGAAGCAATATGTATAGCATATCCAGCCCCATTAATAAATGGAAAAATGGGGCTTGCTACCAATTTAAAAGTATATGGATATGAATTACGGAGAAGATCTAAAACAATATTTTCCAATACCTATAATATTTAAAAATGATGCTAAAAGTGCGGCAAGCTATGAAAAAAAGTTTGGAAGTTTAAAAGACTATACAAATGCAGTATTTATGTGCATCGGAACAGGAATAGGAGGAGCTGTTTTTTGTAATAATACATTATTAAAAACTACACGGAAATGATTTATTTGAAATAGGTCATATGATAATTAATAAAAATGGTGAAAAATGCAATTGTGGTAAATATGGATGTTTTGAAAAATATGCTTCAATTACAGCATTAAAGCAATTAGTAAATAAAGAATACGGAATAGAAAAAATTACAGGTCTACAGTTATATGATTTTTGTAATAACCATAAACGGAGAAGATAAAATGCAAAAAATATTACAAGAATATATAGAAAATTTATCTATTCGGAATAAATAATATAATTGAAATTTTTAGACCAGAAGCAATTTCAATAGGTGGTAGTTTTGTATATTACGAAGATTTAGTTTTAGATAAATTAAAAAATATAGTAAAACAAAATAATGGAATGTTAGCATCTGAAATATTGTTAGCAGAAGCAAAAAATGATGCAGGAATGATAGGAGTTACACTAATATAAGAAAAATAGCAAATAACTGATGTTTTTTACATAAGTTATTTGCTATTTTTACATCTAAATACTAAAAATCATTTATTTCAGAAACTTCAATTAATTCAGCATCTTCCTTACGAAGAGCAATAGTACTACCACGAATAAAAAAAGCTGTAGGGTCTCCAGAAGGACTTTTTAAAACAGGTGTAATTTTAGTACCATTAACAATACCAAGGTCTAGCAATCTTCTTTTTACAGGCCCGGTACAATTTAATTTTACTACTCTACCAGATGTATTAAGTGAAAGTGTATTTAAACGTATATTATTCATTTTTAGCCTACCTCCAATTTATATAAAAAGATATTATTAATATTCATAAAAATAGCGACATAAAAACGCTTAGTATATTATATAAAAAAATAGAAAATATAGTTACAACAAATTATGTTTAATTCAAAAACCAATTTAATCAGCAAAAATTAAAAATAATCACATTAATTCCGAAAAATGCTTGACATATAGGGGAAAACGTTATATAATAGTCGGGTATGAAGATTTGCGATGAAGCGAAATGTGGCTACAACTCTAGGGTTGGAGGGAACTTTCGTGGAGTATGTCTTGGCTTAGACCGGGCGGTAAGTTTTTTATTAAGAAAGCACTTACCCAAGAATAACTATGTTTAAAACTTGGGTTTTTATATGGTAATAAAAGAAACACCAGGGTGCGTTATAACTTGCCAAGGTACTATTAATATTTTAAGGAGGGAAAATACTTATGGCAACAACAAATCAATTAGTTGGAAGTGAAAAAATTAGAATAAGATTAAAAGCTTATGACCACGTTGTTTTAGAACAGTCTGCTGAAAAAATAGTAGATACTGCTAAAAGAACAGGAGCAAAAGTTTCAGGTCCTATTCCATTACCTACACGTAAAGAAGTTGTAACAATTTTACGTTGTCCTCACAAAGACAAAGATTCAAGAGAACAATTTGAAATGAGAACACACAAAAGAGTTATAGACATTCTTTATCCAACACAAAAAACAGTTGATAACCTAATGAAACTAGAATTACCAGCTGGTGTTGAAATAGAAATAAAATTATAGTTCTAAAAGTTAGAACACAAAAATCTAAAGAAAATTATAAAACTTTAGTAAAACCAAGCTGATGTTAATTTTATACACCAGCCAATAGTTAGGAGGAAAATAAATGAAAGCAATTATCGGAAAGAAAATTGGTATGACACAAATTTTCGATGAAAAAGGAATAGTAATTCCAGTAACAGCAATTCTTGCTGGCCCTTGTGTAGTATCACAAGTAAAAACAGTAGAAACAGACGGATACAATGCAATTCAATTAGGATTTGGAGAAGTAAAAGATAAACACGTTAACAAACCAAAGGCAGGTCATTTCAAAAAAGCAGGAATTGAAAACAAAAAACATTTAAGAGAGTTTAGAGTAAACACTATCGATGTAGCAGTTGGAGATGAAGTTAAAGTAGATACTTTTACAGCAGGAGACAAGATAGATGTTCAAGGTACAACAAAAGGAAAAGGATTCCAAGGTGTTATTAAACGTCACGGTCAATCTAGAGGACCAATGGGTCACGGTTCTATGTATCACAGAAGACCAGGTTCAATGGGTTCAACTTCAACACCAGGAAGAGTATTTAAAGGAAAGAAACTTCCAGGTCATATGGGAGTACAAACTGTTACAATACAAAACTTAGATGTTGTAAGAGTAGATTTAGATAAAAATGTATTATTAGTAAAAGGTAGTGTTCCAGGTCCAAAAGGTGCATTACTAAAAATTAGACCAACTGTAAAAGTGGCTAAATAGAAAGGAAGGAGGAGTTAAGAATGCCTAAAGTAGATGTATTAAATATTGAAGGTAAAAAGGTTAGTGAATGTGAATTAAAAGAAGAAGTATTTGGAATTGAACCAAATGAAGATGTAGTACATAGTGTACTTATAAATTATCTTGCTAACCAAAGACAAGGTACACAAAGCACAAAAACAAGAACAGAAGTATCTGGTGGAGGAAAAAAACCTTGGAGACAAAAAGAAACAGGTAGAGCAAGACAAGGAAGCATTAGAGCTCCACACTGGGTTGGTGGTGGTGTTGCATTAGGCCCAAAACCACGTAGTTATAAATATAGAGTAAATAAAAAAGAAAAAAGACTTGCTATAAAATCTGTACTTAGTTCAAAAGTACTAGAAAAAGAATTAGTTGTTGTAGATGCAATTAACTTTAAAGAAATAAAAACAAAAAATATGGTTAACGCATTAACAAACTTAAAAGTAACAGGAAAAACATTAATTCTTTTACCAGAAAAAAATGAAAATATACAAAAATCAGCAAGAAATATAGAAGGAGTTAAAACAAGCTTAGTAAACACAATAAATGTATATGATTTATTAAAATATACAAATCTTGTTATTACTCTAGATACAGTTAAAAAATTAGAGGAGGTGTACGCATAATGAGACCAGAAGATATCATTATAAAACCAGTAATTACAGAAAAAAGCAATGATGGTTTACAAGAAGGGAAGTATACCTTTAAAGTAAATAAAAAAGCAACAAAAGTAGATATAGCAAGAGCAGTAGAAAAACTTTTTGAAGTTAAAGTACTTAATGTAAATACAATTAATGTTAAAGGCAAAGAAAAAAGAGTTGGAGTACACGTTGGCAAAACACCAGACTGGAAAAAAGCAATTGTAACAATAGATACAAATCCACAAGAGAAAAAATATCTTGCTAAAGGTGGAAAAGAAATGAAAATTTCTAAAAAATATAAAGACTCAATAGATGAATTTATGGGAGCTTAATATAAAAAGAAATTTATCGGGAAAGAACCCGGAAAATAAAGAATATCTGTAAGTAGAGCAGGAAAAAATCTACAAATTAAAAATAAGGAGAGATTTTGAAAATGGGAATGAAACATTTTAGACCTTATACACCTTCTAGAAGAAATATGACAGTTTCTACATTTGAAGAAATTACAAAGAAAACACCTGAAAAATCTTTACTTGCTAAAAAGAAAGAAAAAGCAGGAAGAAATTCATATGGTAGAATTACTGTTAGACATCAAGGTGG
The DNA here is from genome assembly GCA_947628605.1 of uncultured Clostridia bacterium. Taxonomy (GTDB): domain Bacteria; phylum Bacillota; class Clostridia; order TANB77; family CAG-508; genus RGIG8482. The sequence continues at coordinate 18,700 of CANRAM010000019.1, forward strand.
AGGTAACAGACAAAAATATAGAATAATTGATTTTAAACGTAATTCAAAAGATGATATGATAGCAACTGTAATAGGAATTGAATATGACCCTAACAGAAGTGCAAATATCGCACTAATTCAATATGAAGATGGAGAAAAAGCATACATACTTGCTCCAGTTGGATTAAAAGACGGAGACAAAGTAGTATCTGGTCAGAAAGTAGATATAAAACCAGGAAACTGTATGCCAATTGAAAGCATTCCAGTTGGTACTTTAATTCATAATATTGAATTAAATCCAGGTCAAGGTGGAAAGATGGTAAGAAGTGCAGGTCAAAGTGCACAACTTATGGCTAAAGAAGGAAAATATGCTCATATAAGATTACCATCAGGAGAAATGAGATTGGTTATGACAAGATGTAGAGCAACAATAGGTACAGTAGGAAACACAGACCACGAAAATGTAAAATTAGGTAAAGCAGGAAGAAAAAGAAATATGGGAATTAGACCAACTGTTAGAGGTTCTGTAATGAACCCAGTAGACCACCCTCATGGTGGTGGTGAAGGTAGAGCACCAGTTGGCCGTCCAGGTCCACTTACACCTTGGGGTAAACCAGCACTTGGATATAAAACAAGAAAGAAACATAAATTATCTGATAAATTTATTGTTAAGAGAAGAAAATAAATTTAAGATTATTATAAAACTCTAGTAAAGAAAAGGAGGAAAGACTATAATGTCAAGGTCAAGTAAAAAAACACCATTTATTGCACCAGAATTACTAAAAAGAGTTGAAACTATGAATGAAACTGGTAAAAAAGAAGTTTTAAAAACGTGGTCAAGAGCATCTACAATTTATCCACAACTAGTTGGTCATACAATAGCTGTTCACGATGGAAGAAAACACGTGCCAATTTATATTACAGAAGAAATGATTGGACATAAATTAGGTGAGTTTGCACCTACAAGAACATTTAGAGGTCACGCAGGTGAAAAAGCATCAAATGTAAAAAAATAAATAAAAGCTAGAAATTAGAGAGGGAATATCTAACACTTAGAATTACTAATATCTAAGTATCTAGAAAAACAAGGAGGGAAAACAAGTGGAAGAAACAGTACAAACTGCACAAGCTACTCTTAAGTATGCAAGAATTTCAGCAAGAAAAGTAAAAATAGTTGCAGATTTAATAAGAGGAAAAGATGTAAATGAAGCATTAGCAATTGTAAAATTTACACCAAAAGCTGCTTCAGAAATAATTGAAAAATTATTAAAATCAGCAATTGCAAATGCAGAAAACAACCACAATATGGATAGTAAAAAATTATATATTTCTGAAATATATGCAAACCAAGGTCCTACTCTAAAAAGAATAAGACCAGCAGCTAAAGGTTCAGCTGTTAGAATAAGAAAAAGAACAAGTCATATAACAATCGTATTAAGTGAGAGAAATTAGGAAGGAGGATTTTTAGGATGGGACAAAAAATGCATCCACACGGATTAAGAGTGGGTATTATAAAAGATTGGAACTCTAAATGGTATGCTGATAAAAAGAATTTTAGTGATTATTTAGTAGAAGACCATAAAATTCGTGAATATGTTAAGAAAAAATTATTTGTTAGCGGAATTTCTAAAATAGAAATAGAAAGAACAGCTAAAATGGTAAAAATAAATGTATATACAGCTAAACCAGGATTAGTAATAGGTAAAGGTGGTCAATTAGCTGAAAGTTTAAAAAACGATTTACAAAAAATGATTGGAAAAGATGTAAATTTAAATATTGTTGAGGTAAAAAATATCGATTTAGATGCAACTTTAGTTGCTGAAAATATTTGTGCTCAACTTGAAAGAAGAATTTCATTTAGACGTGCTATGAAACAAGCAATGCAAAAAACAATGAAAGCAGGTGCTTTAGGAATAAAAACTTCTGTATCTGGAAGATTAGGTGGAGCAGATATGGCAAGAACAGAATTTTACAAAGAAGGAACTATTCCACTTCAAACATTAAGAGCAGATATTGATTATGGTTTCTATGAAGCAAATACAACCTATGGAAAAATAGGTGTTAAAGTTTGGATTTATAAAGGTGAAGTTCTTCCAACTAAAAAAGAGAAAGTGGAAGGAGGAGACAAATAATGCCATTAATACCAAAAAGAACAAAATATAGAAAACAACAAAAAGGTAGAAATAG
>CANRAM010000020.1 GCA_947628605.1 uncultured Clostridia bacterium
GTTTTTAAAACAACACTCGCGTAGCGAGCGGTTTTTTGTCTCGCTCCTGGCTCGACACGCTAAAGCGAATTAAAAAAATGGCGAATTATCGCCATTTTAACTATTTTTCTACACTTCTATTTGCAATTTCTATTGCCTTTTTCACTATATTTCCGCAGTCCTTTGAAGAAACATTTCCCCAGCTTCCGCCGTCCTTTTTTACTTGTTCATAAACTCCTAATTCTTTTGCTATTTCTTCTCTTAAATTGTTAGAAATTAATTTTGAATTTCTACTCATTTTAATTTACCTCCTGCTTAATTTGTGAACAATGAAGATTTTTTTACAATCCTAAAAAATAATATATAGAATTAATCTATGATTTTTAATTGTTATCTTCACTTCATTACTATTGTGTTCATTTTTTAGTTTTTTATTTTAGTAATTTTTTACGTTTTTTATTTTTTAATAATTACATCGTTAATATTCCTTCTGGTGTATTTTGTATTACTAAAATATCTTCTTCTGCTCCGGTTTTCTGCATTTATATATACTAAAAATTCCGTACCATTTACACTACCTTTAAATTCCCAGCAAAATTTTTCAGTTTGAAATTCTGTTGGTATTACTGCCAAATTTTCAGACATTATTTCTAATTTTTTATTAATGGTTTTTTTTGCTTCTTCTTTACTTATTTTTACTTCTGGCAATGTTCTTTCTTCGTGTGAATTTAAGTATCCTGTTGTTTCCATACCTAAAATTTCACCATTATCTAAAGCTATTTTTAATTTTATCAAATCTGGATACATTGTTACATTGTTATATTCATATGCATAGTTTACTGTTAAAACTCCTTGCTGTTTTAAATAATAAGTTTCTTTCATATTAGGAAATCCCTTTTGTTCTAAAAATTTCTTTCCTAATTCATCAGCTTGTTCTATTGAAATTGTTTCTGCATTAACATCTCTATTTGAATTTGCAAATACTATGTGTCCCCCTTTTTTTGAAACTGCTATACTTGCTTCTATTTCGTCTTCATTTTGTTTCATTTTTACATAAAATCCATATGATGGTATATTACCATTTTCTGATAAACCATTTGCAGTCATTTCTATTATTTTATCTTTTTCGAAAAAATCTTGTGCTATTTGTTTTGCTTTTTCTTCATCTATATCTTCTCCTGTTAATCCTTTTCTTTCTGGATTTGTCATATGTTCTGAAAATGCTCCATCATATATTAGCCCAGAATATTCGTGAAAGTTTTCCTCTAAGCTCGAAAAACTATCTTGTGTTATATTATCTACTTGTTGTGCAAACGCTACTTTTCCTTTTTTAGTTAATTCACCCCATTTTATACGCCCTGTATTCATATCTTGAGATAGTTGTATTAGTGTATTTTTAAGTTCTAAACTGTAGTCGTGTAAACTCTTCAAATTGTCTAAATCTTCTTGGCTTAATCCTTCATTATATATGTTTTTTCTAGATAGTGAATAGCTATAGTCACTTACTTGATTTAAAAATTTTGCTGTATTTGATAGTTCTTGACTTCCTATTGGTAATTGGGCTAAATATGTTTGTGCAAGGTCTGCTTCTCTCCAAACTTGTGTTAATGTTTCTGCTCCGTGCTCTGGTGTTGTTGATATTAGCGATTTTGCAAGATAAGTTTCTACATTTTGTACATAGTCTACTAATTCAAAAAATGCCATATTGTATGCATTTTCAGATACTTGCTGATAGTCTCTTTCTTTTTTATAAGTAAATAGACCTAGTCCTATTATAATAGCACCTAAAACTACTATTACACTAAGCATATGTCTGTCTTTTAACCTGTTTTTCCAGTCTATTAATTTTTCTTTTACGTTCATATTTTTTATATTCACACCTTTATATTTTTTTTAGGTTTTTTGGTTTTACCTATAAACCTTTTATTTACAGAATCTATGTTTTCCTATTGTTTTTACAAGTGGTCTAGACCATATCCAACTATTAGTTGCTGTATTGGGGTTAAAATAGTATATGCATCCATTTGTGGGGTCCCAACCGTTTAATGCATCTCGTGCTGCTTTTAGTACTGTAGAGCCTTCCTTTATTGGAACATTTATTTGACCGTCTGATACCGCTGTAAAAGCTCCCTTTTGATATATAACTCCTGCTATTGTATTTGGGAATTTTGAACTTTTTACACGATTTAAAATAACTGCACCTACTGCTACTTGCCCTTCGTATGGCTCTCCTCTTGCTTCACCATTTATGGCTCTTGCTAATAATTGTGCATCTGATGTTGTACTTGATGACTTTGCATATACTTTGTTTGCAGTTAGAAAATTTATGGTTATTATAGATAGTAATATTAGTGTTACTATTAATAATATTGTACCGTACTTTTTTATGCTTTTTTTCAAATAGTTTTCCTCCTATCTCAATTTTTTCTTTTATATTATTAGTTTGTAATTTTTTTCATAAAATATTCTTTTTTTCGTAAAAATATTAGTCTTAACTTTTGTATCTTGAAAATTCAAAATATTCTTGTACAATTACAAAAAAACTCTAAAATACTCATATATTTTTATATTGATTATTTTAGAGTTTTTAAATTTTTTTATATTTTTAATTAATTTATAATTTTTCTATTTTTTCTTTACTTAACTTTGTTATTTTACATATTGTTTCTGTATCCAGCCCATTTGACTTCATTTCTTTCGCTATTTTTATAGTTGCTTCTTTTTCTCCTATCGCTTCTCCTTCTTCTCTAGCTTTCTGGCAGGCATAGTTTTTTTCGCTTATTTCATCTCGTTCCCATTTGTCTAAGTAGTAGTTTAGTTGCCTTATTTCTTCGTCTGATAATATCTTTTCGATTTCATCGTTTGCTTCTTGGATTATTTCACTTTTTCCCTTTGCCAATTCTATTAACCCCCTATCTCTTGAATCTATTAATGCTAGCCAACATTTCCTTCTTTATTGTATCATTTTTTATGTTCTTGTACAACATAAATGACAAACTTTTTTGTTTTTTTGAAAAATATTAAATTAAAATCTAACAAGGGCGATTTATATCGCCCTTACTTTTGTAAAATTTAATATGTTATATTAATAATTAATTACCAATTTATCAAATTTTGTATGTATATATTTTTTTAATTTTCCGCATAAACTCTGCTGGTGGTATTTCTTTTTTGGCTACCATATCTAATCCTTTTTCCCAACTTGCTGTTAGTTTTGGATTTAACATATCTGGCATTGAAGATTTTACTACATCGTATATTATTTCCCCAAAATTGGTTGGTGTTATAATTTGTGTTTTAGAATTTATTTCTATGTATTTTATTTTTTCTAATTTTTTTATAATTTCTGCTCTTGTTGCACTTGTACCTATTCCCGCACCTTTTATTTGTTCTCTTAGTTCTTCGTCTTCTATTAATTTTCCTGCATTTTCCATTGCTAGTATTATTGAACCTGAGTTATATCTTGTAGGTGGACTTGTTTCTGCATCTTTTGTTTCGAAATTTTGTACTTGAATATTTGTCCCTTTTTTTAATGTATTTAATACATCTAAATTTTTGGTTTGGTCTATTTCTGCATTGTTTTTAGAATTTTCTTCTAAATCTTTTTTGTTTTTTAGTATTTCTAAATATCCTTGCTTTATACACACTTTACCACTTACATTAAAGCTTTCATTTTCTATATTAATTGTAACTGATATTTTATTAAATTCTGCTGGTGGATAAAATATTGCAAGAAACCTTTTTACTATTAGCTTATAAATGTTTTTATGTAATTGTGGAAGCTTATCGTAATTTTCATATCCTTGACCTGTTGGAATAATTGCATAATGGTCCGTAATTTTAGAATCATTTACATATTTTGTTTTAATCAAATTTGTAGAATACTTTTGACTACTCATCTTCTTTATATATTCTTTTACTTCTTCATCTTGAAAACCTTTCGCAATTCCATTTAAGTTTTTAGATATTTCCTTTGCCACAGCTGTTGAAAGTACTCTTGCATCTGTTCTTGGATATGTTACTAATTTTTTTTCATATAAATTTTGTATTATTTCTAGTGTTTCATCTGGTTTTATTTTAAAACGTTTTGTACATTCATTTTGAATTTCTGCAAGATTAAACAATAATGGAGGATTTTCTTTTTGCTTTGATTTTTTTATTTCCATAACTTTTGCTTGTTTTCCTATAAGTGAATTAATAAAATCTTTTGCATCTTGTTCTTTTTTGAAACCTGTTTCATTGTATAACTTATTGCTATTATACATTTTTGAATTTTCACTTACTTTCCATTCTGCTTTAAATGAACTTTGCTCATCTCCAAATTCCCCTATTACTTTATAATACTTCGTTTTTACAAAATTTTTAATTTCTCTTTCTCTTTCTACTATCATCCCTAATACACACGTCATAACACGCCCTACTGAAATTGATGCTCTGTCCATATTTATTTGTTTTGCTACTCTTCTTCCATATATAATTGATAATAATCTTGAAAAGTTTATTCCTATTAAATAATCCTCTTTAGCTCTTAAATATGCAGAATCCGATAAACTATTGTACTCCGATAAATCCTTTGCTTCTTCTATTCCTCTTCTTATTTCATCTTCAGTTTGCGAATCTATCCATACTCGTTTCATTACCGCCTTTGGATTCGGCTTTGCCATCATAAACACTAGCCTTTGTATGTATTCTCCTTCTCTTCCAGAGTCTCCTGCATTATATATCTCTGTTACATCTTCTCTTTGTAATAGGCTTTTTACAATGTTATATTGGTTTTCTACTTGTGGTATTATTTCATATTTCCACTCTTCTGGTATGAATGGCAATGTATCTAATCTCCACACTTTTAATTTTTCATCATATTTTTCTGGATAGCTCATAGTTACTAAATGTCCTACACACCACGTAATTATCCATTCGTCAGATTCTAAATATCCATTTTTTCTTCCTGCATTTATTTTAAGCGCTTTTGCAAATTCCATTGCCACAGACGGTTTCTCTGTTATTAATAATTTTTTAGCCATTGTTTAACCTCTATCTCTTGAATTTTAGTTTATATTATTAAATCACATTTCTTCTTGCATATCAAGTTTATTATGTAATTAATTTTATCTACATAATAAAACTTCTATAGTGTAAAATTATCATTTATTTTTCCATTTCTTCTTTTCTTTTTGGCTTTTTTGTTATATAATTGCAAGAAAAATACTAGGGGGAATTTTTATGTCATATAATTTTAAAGAAGTTGAGAAAAAATGGCAAGATTATTGGGATGAAAATGAAACTTTTAAAACTGATATGTGGGATTTTTCTAAACCTAAATTTTATGCTTTAGATATGTTTCCTTATCCTTCTCGGCCAAGGTTTACACGTTGGTCATCCTGAAGGATATACTGCTACTGATATTGTTTGCAGAATGAAGAGAATGCAAGGATATAACGTTTTACATCCTATGGGCTGGGACGCTTTTGGTCTTCCTGCTGAACAATATGCAATAAAAACAGGAAAACATCCTGCTGGATTTACTTTGAATAATATTGAAACTTTTAAAAGACAATTAAAAATGCTTGGTTTTTCTTTTGATTGGGATAAAGAACTTTCTACTGCTGACCCAAGCTACTATAAATGGACTCAATGGATTTTTGCAAATTTATATAAAGATGGTTATGCAAAATTAATTGATATGCCTGTTAATTGGTGTGAAGAATTAGGTACTGTTCTTTCTAATGATGAAGTAATTAATGGAAAAAGTGAACGTGGTGGATATCCTGTTGTTAGAAAGAATATGAAACAATGGGTTTTAGATATTCCAAAATATGCTGATATTTTATTAGACGGTTTAAACGATGTTGATTGGCCAGAGTCTACTAAGGAAATACAACGAAATTGGATTGGTAAATCTGTTGGTGCTGAGGTTCATTTTAAAGTTGCTAATTCTAATTTAGAATTTACAGTTTTCACTACACGCCCTGATACTTTATTTGGAGCAACTTACTGTGTACTTGCTCCTGAGCATAAGTTGGTTAATAATATTGTAACTGATGATAAAAAAGCTGATGTAGATAATTATATAAAACTTGCTAGCTCGAAATCGGACTTAGAACGAACAGAGTTAAATAAAGAAAAAACTGGTGTATTTACAGGTAGCTATGCAATTAATCCTGTAAATAATAAGCAAATTCCTATATGGATTTCTGATTACGTTCTTGCAAGTTATGGTACAGGTGCTATTATGGCTGTTCCTGCACATGACCAAAGAGATTATGAATTTGCTACAAAATTTGGTATTGATATTATACCTGTTTTGGAAGGTGGAGATATTTCAAAAGAAGCTTTTACACAAGACGGTCTTCATATTAATTCTGAATTTTTAAACGGTCTTAATAAGGAAGATGCTATTGATAAAATGATTTTATGGCTTGAAGATAATAAAGTTGGTACTAAAAAAGTGAACTATAAATTACGTGAATGGATTTTCGCAAGGCAGAGATATTGGGGAGAACCTATTCCTATTGTGCATTTTGATGATGGAATGGACATTTTAGATGATTCGAGTCTTCCTCTTATTCTACCAGATTTAGAAGACTATAGTCCTTCTAAAACGGGGGCTTCTCCTTTAGATAAAGCAACTGATTGGGTTAATGTTACAGTTAATGGAAAAAGTGGAAAACGTGAAACTTCTACAATGCCCGGCTCTGCTGGTTCAAGTTGGTATTTTTTACGTTATATAGACCCTCATAATGATAAAGAATTTGCAAATTATGAACTTCTAAAACATTGGATGCCTGTTGATTTATATATGGGAGGTCCTGAACATGCAGTAGGTCATTTGTTATATTCAAGATTTTGGAATAATTATTTATATAATAAAGGTTTAGTACCTGTAAAAGAACCTTTCTATAAACTTCGTCATCAAGGTATGATTCTTGGTTCAAATGGTGAAAAAATGAGTAAATCTAAGGGAAATGTAATTAACCCTGATGATATGGTTCGTCAGTATGGTGCTGATAGTTTAAGAATTTACGAAATGTTTATGGGCCCAATTGATGCTGCTAAGCCTTGGGACCCTAATGGTATTGAAGGTTCAAAGAAGTTTGTTGACCGTGTTTGGAGATTGTATGTTGAATCTGATAAAATACAAGAAAAAGAAAATTCTGAGCTTGATAGATTATTTAATTATACTGTAAAAAAAGTAACTGCTGATTACGAAAATATGGAGTTTAATACTGCTATTAGTCAAATGATGATTTTTATTAATGCAGTTTACAAAACTGATATTTTCCCTGTAACCTATGCTAAAAAGTTTTTACAACTTTTAAATCCAGTTGCTCCTCATATTACAGAAGAATTATGGCAAAGAATGGGAAATACAGAATCTATTGCTTATTCTGTTTGGCCTACATATGATGAAACAAAAATTGTTGAAGATACATTTAATCTTCCAATTCAAGTAAATGGTAAATTACGTAGTAATATTGATATTCCAATGAATTTGCCTGAAAATGAGGTTAAAGAAATTGCTCATAAACAAGTTGCTTCTTATTTAGAAGGAAAAGAGATTGTTAAGGAAATTTATGTTACAAATAAAATTTATAATATTGTTGTAAAATAACGATTTAATAAAGCTTATAGGAGGTGAGTAACATCACCTCCTACATTTATTATTGATTTTAGTTTAGCTTATTTACAGATTCTATAGTATAATCACTTTTTTTAAATATTAAATTTATTATTATCTCTAAATATTTAATTACAATCGCCATAATAATAAATAATCCTAAAAATGATAAAGCTAAAAATAGCATCAATGTAGTCCAGCCTTGAACTGGTGTGCCTTTAACAAAAATTGTAATAGTATATATAGCAACAATTATTGTCATAACAATCATTAACAGCGACATAGTAATTGCAAACTTATATCCTATGTTCGTAAATAGTACTAATGAATTTATAGCCATATCTTTTCTAGTTTCTTGTAATTGTTTATTAAATTTCCTTTTTTGCTTTTTATTTGAACTATATACTATGTTATACATTTTTAAACCGCTATTAGCATACACTGCTTTTCGGTATGGAATATTTCTACTCATTGAATGAACTCTATTTATTGCTCTTCTAGATAAAATTCTAAATGTTTCTGTATGCAATTTATATTCAAGGTTAGAATAAGTATTAAAAATATTATAAAATACAGATGAAGTTTTTGTTTTATTTTTCTTTGATGTAGCACTTACAATATCAAATCCTTCTAAGCATTTATAATAAACATCCATAATTACAGAAGAATTATAATCTTCCATTATATTATCGAATTCATAAACAAAATCTCCAATTGCTAAATCTACTCCTGCATTCATTGCAAGTTCAATTCCTTGATAATGACTCATATTTATAAGACTTAAAGCTTCATTATCTAAACTCTTTGCAAATTCCTCTATTTCGTTAGCAGATTTATCCGTTGAAGCATCATTAATGCAAATTATTTCATATTTATTAAAATGCTGTTTTAATACTTTATTTATATTTTCTAATGTACTTTTTATATCTTTTTCATTATTGTATACATATATTACTGCTGATATGAAATTTTTTTCTTTATTATTTATCATTTTTTAACACCTCATCTAAATCATATATTGTATTAATTTTTCCAGATAGTACGCTTATAAAGGTTGGATTTTTTGTAAATTGTTTTATTACCGTTGGTCTAGAATCATCTATCTCTGATGTTTTTAATATTGGTTTCATAGAGAATAATGACTTTTTATATATAAATTCATATTCGTCTTTTAAATATTTTTTTGCAAGATTATTCATATAATCCCAAGCACTTTCTGGCTTTGCTGGACAATCATTACAATTTCCTAAATCTTTAGGATTGCAAAAACCTTTACTATTTTCTTGGCATTTAAATTTAGGCAAATTTTCATAGCTTGTTTTATGTGGAGTAAAAGTTACAGACGTTAATGAATGATACCCTGTTTTTCCAAATGGCATAATAGAGAAAAACGGTCCATCCATTACTGTTATCCCTACATTTTTTAAACTGTTTTTTGCCTCACACAAAATAATTTCACATAATTCATATTTTAAGTTAAATTTATTAAAATTTAATTTTTCAATTATCTCATTTGTACTTGCATATGCACAGTTTAGAAGAAATTTTGTAATATATTTTTCGTTGTTTTTTAACTCTAACTCATAATATATTTCTGTTTTATTAATTTCTTCTATTTTTGCATTATATATAATTTTTACTTTTTTATATTTATTTAATTCTTCTAAAAAATATTTTTTTAAAATTTGAGCATCGTATGTATATTCCTTTGTTAGAAACGTACCATCACACATTCCATTTTTAAAGAATCTATCTGTTGATATTTCTTCACACTTGATATGTGCTTCTTTACAAAATTTTTTAAATTGCTGTGCATTTGTCCACGAAAAATTTGTACTTGTTGCATAAATTTGTTCAAATTCTGATAATATGGAAAATGAAAAATCCTTGTTAAATCTTTCAAAATATCCTGCTGATTTTATAGCTGTTGAATACGACCTTGGATAATGATACCCCATATGTACTCTTGCTTGATTTATATACGTTGCTCTTTTAAACGCATCTTCTTCTTTCTCTAGTACTAAAACACTTTCATTATTTTTTGCACAAAATAATGCTGAATATAGTCCATAAATTCCTGCTCCTATTATTATTTTATCAAATTCCATTTTCTTCTTCCTTTATTTAAAATTATCTTTTAATATTGAAATATCCATAATATTTATGTCTTCACTTGAGTTTAACTTTATACTATCTATATTACCTTCATACCACGCATATAGTGTACTTATGCGTAACATATAATTTTTTATTCCTTTATGTACATAAAAATTATATTGTCCCATTTGTTGGTTTTCTTTATATAGTGATATTGTAATATTTGCTTCTTTATTACTTTCTATTTGTAATTTTAAATTATTTCCTTGTGATTTATCTATTTTTTTTATATTAACATTTATTGTTGTATTTTCTTCTTGTCCTAGTTTAATATTACTTCCTACTTCTTCTAATTTCTCTTGCTTATCTATATTTTTATCATAGTTTCCCCAAATATATGGTATCTGTTTTAAATAAAATTTTTTTGCATTTTCTTTTATATAGTCTTCTTTTTTTACTATAGTTATTTCATCATCCACTATTTCTTTAGCTTGCAGTAATAATTCCGTATACTTACTTTTTTGTACCCATATTTCATAATCATTCACTTCTAACAGCGGTTCATAATTATTATAAGTAAATTCACTAATTAGGTAATATCTATAATCATTTAAAATTCTATCTAGTTCATCTGAAAGTATTTTTCTTTTTGCTTTTAATACAATTGGTACTTCCTTCTCAAAATTTATTATTTCATAAAGAAACATTTCTTGAGTTGTTTGTCCACTTAATAATCCTGGTGATTGATTTACATATACTGGTTTTTCTTTATCTAATAAAGCATATAATAAATTTTGATTTGAAAAGTCTAAATATGTTTGATTTTCATCTAAAAATTTATCTAATACTATCTTCAGTTTTTTATATTCGTTTTCCATCTTATCAGATACAACTACTCGTTTCTGTTTTTCATTGTAGATTTCATCGTGTAATTTAAATGAATTATATTTTTTTAGTGTATCTTCAAAAACATTATTTATTTTTTTTATATTTGTTGTTAATGTTAAATTGCTTATTATTATAATGCATATATATGATATTAAAAATATATTTCTATCTCTTTTGAAATTTTGCATCATAAAAACAACTAAATATATTAATGATAAACTTAATATTGCACCTATTCCATTTTCTGCTAAGGAATGCCTTACCATACCTCTTTGTATATTTGATATGTAAAAAATTCCCAATATGATTAATATAATATTATTTTTTTTAATTTTATTTTTATTTTTGATAATTATATAAATTAATGTGAATATAATTATCAATGGCATCATATAGTATGTAAATGTATATGCAAATTTATTAGCATCCCCTAAACTTGCATATCCCCAATTAATATTAGACATACTTAATTTTAAAAACTCTAACATCCTTACTAATGGGTTAATATTTTTTGTATAACATATAAATAAATATATTGCTAGGCATATTCCACTTAAACTAACAAATGATATTATTGCCTTTTTTACACTTTCTATATTCTTATCTTTGTATAATAAATATATCAAGGTTATCATTGTCGCTACAGTTATGGAAAAACCAATATCTAATCTTGCTACACACAAAAATAATATACTTAACTCTAAAATAAAATATGATGACATAGTCTTCTTTTTGTATGCATTTAATAATGCTATAATTGCAACAAATGCCATATAGTATATTTTTAATCCTGCATCCATTTCTAATGGAAAAAACATACTTATACAAAATGCTGTATCTTTCGAAAATATCTGTTTTAAAAAAATATATGTTATTATGCAAAAAAACATTTTTTTATATGATGTGTATATACAAAATATAGCTCCTAAAGTGTCATGATTCAATATGCCATATATAATTCCAAAAAATTCATTATTAAGCATATGTGCATCAAAATTTTCTATTATTGGTATTTTTCCATACTTCAAAAACTCATATACTCCTAGACCATGATTGGCTGATTCAAAAAAGTCTGTGTTAACTATTGTTACCATTGGAACTGCTGCTATTACCATACCACATATTACCAATATTATTGGATAATAATATTTAGTATAGTTAAATATTATATGCTTTTTTTGGTATATTAAGTACATAATAATTGTTATAGCAAAACATACTATGTATATAGTTATTATTGTTTCGATTTTATTTTGTAAAAATATATTATATTGATTTAATATGTTGTATAATTCTAAATATATCATTTCTAATAGTGGTGCTATTAGAAACGGTATATATGCCTTTTTTAGTGCATCTTTATTTATTGATTTTATATTTGAAAATAAAAATAACAATATAAAACCTATAAAGTATGATACTATCCAATTTACATCTTTGTTATAAATTTCTATATTACAAATATGCATAATTAATGCTACCAAAAATGCTATTGGTGTAGCAGATAAAAAAGACCATTTTATAAGTTTAAAATCTAATTCCTTCTTTAATGTTTTCGATAGTAAAATTAGTAAAACGATAGTTAAATTGATTCCTAATAATAAAAATACTGTTGTATATGTAACTACCTCCCCTTGTAAAAAACTTATAAATGTTAAAAATATATTAATAATTCCTAATGCTGCAATAAATTCTAAAAATTCTATATTTTTAGAATTTATTCCTTTAAATAGCTCTTTTAATGTATTATTTATTATGTATGTAAAAATAGGTATTATGAATATTAATAGGATATATATACTATTAACTCTCTTTGTTATATCAATTCCATTTAATAATCCATTTCCTATAGTTCTGTCGCTAAATGATGTTACGTCTAAATTGTTTAATAATGGATTAATTAATAATAACCATAAAGTAAATTGTAGTGCTATTATAAATATGTTAATATTATTGCTTGCGGCTTTCGTTGTTTTCTTGCACATTATATTCTCCCCTCATATTTCTTATTAAAATCCTCATTAAATCTGCATTTCCCTTAAAAAAACTAATTTTTGTAGGTGTTTTTCCTATTTTGGGATATTGTCTTCTTACTGGTACTTCACAAGTTTTCATTCCGAGTTGAGATGCTTTTACAGAAAGAAATGCTAATAATTCATATCCCATAAAAACATCTCTAAAAGGTTGGACTTCTGGATGTGTTAAATATTTTTTTGAATATGCTCTATATGCATTTGTTGTATCTGTAAAATGTTCCTTTGCAGTTAAAGAAATAATTGGCGCATGTATTAGCCTTACCGAAATTAGCCTTATTATGGGAGTATTTATTGCTTTTCCTCCTTTTATAAATCTAGAACCTTGTATAAAGTCATATCCTTCTTCTAATTTTTCTATAAATTTCGGTACATCTTCTATGCTATCTTTATTATTTCCATCTATTGTAATAATTCCTTCATAGCCTCTTTGTAAAGCATAATATAACCCCATTCTTAACTGTGCACCTTGCTTGCCTTGTCCTTTTTTTACAAGTAGTGTATTTACTCCTAAGTTTATTAGTTTTTCATCTTGTGTAGAATTATCTGTTGAACCACCATCACATATAATAATATCCGCTATTTCATTAATATTATATTCTTTTGCAGTTTTAAGTTCATTTTGTATTCTTTCTCCTTCATTAATAATTGGAATACAAATACAATATTTTGTTTTTTTTACTTGATATTCTTTACAATCAAAATCTGGCACTCCCTGAATATTAGTATATTTCATTTAAACACACTCCCTATGTACTCCATAATTTCTTTAATTTTGCCTATATTATCTGTTTTTTTCATTTCTATTGATATATATCCGTTATATTCACTTTCTTTTAATATTTTTGCAAGTTCTATATGTATATCTCTTTTTATAATAAGTTCTAAATTAGGTTCACTAATATGTATGTGATTAATTTTAGAGATATTTCCTTTTACTTCTTCTATATCTTCATTATTAGCAATTATTGTTCCTAAATCCAAATTTACTTTAACCACATTACTATTAATTTCATCTACTATATTAAAAGCTTCTTTGGTTGTGTTAATAAAATTTGTGTTATATATAATTGGGTTTGCTTCAATTGAAAAAACCGTGTTATGCTCTTTTGCATATTTAGCTATCGTTTTAAAAAAATTTATTGCCGTATAATAATCTTCTTTTGTTTTAATATTTCTGTTTTTAGGACATCCAAATACTAAATTATTACATTGTATACTTTGTGCAAAATTAATAGCTTGTTTAGTATAGGTTATTAGTTCTTCTCTTTCTTCATAGTTTTTGAACATTTCTCCTTTTTTTCCATACCAAATTGATTGCATAGAAATTATTTTTAAGTTATATTCTTTTTTTATTTTTTCACTGAATTCTTTTGCCTCTTTTATATGTAAATATGGTTCTTTTTCTATAATTCTTGTTGGTGCTATTTCAAGCCCTTTGAAGTTATATTTAACCATATTTTCGTACATTTCTGTATCATATTCTTTACTCCAGCCAATGTTTGATATTGCTAAATTCATATTTTTTCCTTTCTATTTTATTACTTCAAAACAATTTGGATATTTAAAAGCTTGTGCATTATCTTCAACTTTTATTTTTATATAATTTTCTTCTTCCTCATATCCCAATATTTTTTCTTCTGTTTCTCCTATTTTAATTGATTTTGCATTTTTCATAATAATTTTATTTTCGTTATTATTATCTATATATAATGTATTTCCTTCTATTTCTCTGCTATCGCTTAAAGCACAATATTTGAAATTTGTATCAAATATATCTACAATATTAGCACTTTTTATATTTAACTCGGTATTTTCATTTGGATACGATGTTATTATTAATTCTCCTTTTCCATTTACAATGGTTACTGGAATAAAATATTCTTGCGCACTTTGCTTTATATTATAGTTTATAAAATTAGCATTTCCTTTTACTTCTCGCATATCTGTTATATCTAAAACTGTAACATACCTGTTTATATAAAAACCTTTAAAAAAGTTTGTTGTAAATTTTGATTCATATCCAAGTTGTACACTAGCTACTCCGTTAAATTCTTTATTTTGTGTTTCGACTGCTAAATAATAAATGGAATCGTCTTGTTTGTTCAAAGTTAACTTTGTTTGTTCTTTTATTTTATTTAATTTTTCATTTTTGTTTTCGTTTTGTTTATCTTTTTCCCAAAAAACGTTGTATTTAGTTACAAAAACTGGTTTATAGTCTTTGTATAATTCTTTATAAAAAAACCAATTTGCATTTTTTATCCAATATCTGTAATTAATATAATCTCTATCTGTTGTTGTAACATATTTAAAGTTTCCTTGTTTAAACGTTTCCATATATTTTTGTCTCTGTTCATCACCTAAACAATGTATTATATAATCTATTCCAGTTGGTTGAAATTGCCCTGTAGCTGCTTCTACTGCTGTCGCATATGTAGAAAAAATTTTTTCATTTCCTATTCTATTAATTGCATATTCTATATCTTTACCTAAGGTAGAAAAATATCCGCCTAGACCTTCAATGTATGTAAGTTCATTTGTTATTGTTCTTTCTGATATATTCCCAAAATTAGTAATAATTATAACTCCTGATATTAAAATTATTAAGCATTTTAAAATAGAACTTTCTATTTGAGGTTTAATAAATTTATATACATATTTAATTAAATAACAGAATATTATTATAAGTATATATAGGTTTAATATTTGTTCTTCTCTTCGGCCAGATACTACTTGATAAAGGTATGTAGAGAATATGCTTTGTAATACGATTATAGTTAATACGGCATATTTAATTACATCTTGTTTGTTTTTTGTTTTAAATATTTTATAAATATAAAACGTAGCCATTAAAATCATAATAATATTATTTAGACTTATATCTATATTTTTTAGTGAAAAATTTACTTTTCCATAACCATTATCATAATACCAACCTTGATAAGCACTTACTCCAAAAGTAAATTTAAACCAAGATAATATATTGCCCCTTGTAATAATGAAAATACCTAGTATTAATGCTACCATACTAATTGCAATATACATAATTGTATATAATATTATTTTTTTTACGTCTTTTTTATATTCTTTTATTAATAGTAAGAAATATATAAATGACGATGCTAAATATGTTGCAATTCCTCCATCGTTACTCCATAATATAGCAATTCCAGAAAGTACTGCCCATAGTACTTTTTTTATTAATTCTTTATGTTGAGTTTTATTTTGTTTATCTATTATTCTTAAGCTTTTATAAATTAATATTGCTACTATTACTCCTATTATATTTCGTATTAATATAGCTGACCTTTGCGGACTTATTGTTATTTCAAGTGCATTAGAAATTGGAGCATTTAATAGAGAAACTATGTTATGAATGGTTAATAATATTATGCTTATTCCTATAATTGTTGTATATATTGCTTGCTTTTTATTATTTAATATGAAATAACTAATTGTAAATATTGCAAGTTCACACATTATTACTGTTGTAATGTTCGTAGCAAATAGGCTTAACGTGAAATTGTTGCCTATTATTAATTGAATTATTGATATTAAGAGTAATTGACCAGTTCCTAAATATACTGCAAAATCTTTATATGGAATTTGCCCTGCTAACATTCTTCTTACTGGATTATAGTTTTGAAAGTCTCCATTAATTGGATTAAAATCCGAAATAGAAATTCTATCAAATCCTACTATCGCAGCTAGCATTATTAGTATTATAAAAACAACTAATATTTCAATCTTGCCCTTTATTTTGTATCCTTTATTACTAGTATTCATATTGTTTTCCTTTCTAGTGTGTGTATATTATTGCATTTTTTGTACAAATTTTTTTATATCTTTTAGTATAAATTCTTTATCGAATATGTAACCATTTTTTCCACCAAATAAATAATCATATTTTGTTTTAAAATTATATTCTGGTATATTACCTATAAGTTCATTTTTAAAATTTTTTTCGTATATATATTTGTATAATTCACTAATTGTAACTGGCTCTACTGCTAGGTTTAATGTTTTTAGGTTATTTTTTAGCGCTACTGATATGTGCTTTGTTAAATATCCTAAATTATAAAATTGATATATTCCTCTACTATCTGTAAAATTTAATGCACTAAAACCTATTTTTGTGAAATATTCTTTTAAAGGTTCTTTGTCTTCTTGTGTTAGTTCTCTACATTTATAATATCCGTTTTCTTGAGGATAATAATATTTTTTTATAAAGTTATCTTTCTTTTCTAATTCTAAAAATTTTTCTTCTGTTAACATACTTGGTATTATATTAATTAAATCGTATATAAAATTTTTCTTTATATTTTTTCCATATAAGCCTGGTAAATGTAATATTAAATAATTTGTAAAATTGTTTTTTACCCAGTTTTCCAAATAGTATCTATTTTTTCCGTACGTTTGTAATTTATCTATAATTACTTCTGATTCTTCGTTCACTTCATTTGGATTGTTATATATATCTATAGTTGATATTAGTACAATTTTTTTAGGTTTTATTTCTTTTATATTGTTTATTGCATTTTGTATTGTTTCAAAATCTTTTTCAGGAAATTTGTTTGCCATAAATTTTTGTGCCGGTACTCCACTATAATATAAAATTTCTGGTTCTGTTCCATATGCATCTTTTATATTTTTTGAATCGTATAATCCATCAAATTCTTCTTTTGCTAATATGTTTGATCCCACAAATCCTGTATATCCTACTAAACTTTTTTTCATATATTTCACCCTTTTTCAATTATAAGGTTATTTTATACTAAGAGAAGTTATGTGTCAACAGTTTACTTTTTATCATTATGTAAATAGTTTTTTTTGTAATATAAACGTAATAAAAGTTTAACATCTGCGAAACACAAATCTTACGAATTTTGTTGTATAATAGGAATTGTTAATTTACTAAGGAGAAAGATTTTTTAATATGAGTATTAAAGCAGATTTAAAAAAAGAAGGAATAGAAGTTATTAAGCCACTAGATACCCTTACTATTATTAGTATTGCAAAAAATGTTAGTACAAAACTTGCAGTGGCTTTTCCTGAGCAAAATTTAAATTGTAATGATTTATTTATAAAATTATCTAGGCTTAATATGTATATCGCAAAGATGCCTAATAGTATGGCTTGTGCTAAATATTATTATAAAAATTCATCTATCTATTTTAGTGATGATTTGGATTTTTCTAATATTGATTCATTTGCTATGCATGAATGTATTCATTATTTACAAGAGTTACGTGATACTAAGAATAATTTGATACATTTAGGATTGTGCGATTTTACAGATTCTAGATTACCTGGTATGGCTTTAAATGAGGCTAGTGTTCAACTTATGAGTTCTAAAGCGTTAAACGAAAAGAATGATACTGTTAAATATTTTGATATTACGCTTCCTACTAATAGTCCTTATTATTATGCTTTGGAGTGTAATTTAATTAATCAGATGGCTTATATTACTGGTGACTATGCTTTATTTAATAGTACTTTATATAGCAATGATAGTTTTAAAAGAAAGTTTATTTCTTTAACTTCTGAAAGAACTTTTTATAAGGTTCAAGATAATTTAGATAAGTTGATGTATTATGAAGATACTTTAAGTAGTGAGGCTACTAAGCTTGGTAATAGCGATTTATCTATTAAGGCTATTTATAAAATTGAAAAGCAGATTTCTAATTTGAGAACTAAGATAAATGAATTGTTTATAAACACTCAAAATTTGATTTTGACTAGTTTTTTTGATAATAATTTTAAAAGCATTGTTAATTTAGAGCAGGTAGATAATTATAGAAGGAAGTTATATAATTACAAGGATTTGATTGGTACTACTGCTGATTATACTTTCTTTAATGATTATTATATTAGTAAAATGGCTGAATTGGAAAAGATTTGTTATGCTTTTGAAAATAATGAAGAGCTTGGTCTTGTGCCTATAAAATATGGTTTCTTTAGCAATTTGATTAGTAAACTAAAGAAATTGTTTATGCATAAAGATGAGTTCTTTGAAAATGCTAAGTAGATTTTTTATTGATATTGTTTTTACCTCTGATATATTCTCGTAGATTTTGTTGACTTCGTCTATGGTTATATGTTAGAGGTATCCTTATGTTTAGTACTTCTTATCTGCTGACTAATTTAGGTATTTATTATATATTTATACTGAAAAATATAGATATAAACATTTCTGATACACTAGAAATTGAAACATTTAATTTTTTATAGATGAGGATGGTGATTATAATGAATAATGCAGATTTAGGAATTACTATTCAAAAATTTATATGTGATTATTTTAATATTTCAATTCCAGATGAAGCTAAAGAACAATTTAATTCTAATTATAATGAAGATTACATAAATTCATTAAATATTAAAAATGTTATTGTTTCTGCTTTTAATGAACTAGGTAATATTCCAATAAAATGTGTTACCTACACTCCTTCTGAAAATGCTGGTGAAAAATATAATCCTAATAATTTTATATTAATGAATACAAAGACACTTTCAATTAGAACTTCAAAATCCGGAGATAAAATTGCACCTAGAGTTGTTGGTCAAGCTGGAATAGAAACATTTAATTATCATTTTAATCAATTTACCGATAAAAATATTGAAGATAAAGAAGAAATAAAAAATGTTGTATATAATAATATTCATAGAATGTTACCAATATTTTTTGATTATCTTTTTATATCTGATTTCACAATATGGTTTCAATACACCCCTGATAATCAATTAACTTATACAATTTTTGATAGAAACCAGTTTTTAGATTTAGAATTTAATCGTGATAACTTTACTTTTACAAGAACTCTTGAGAATTGGACAGAGAGTACAACTTTAAAGTATAAAGATAAATCTATTGCAGAAATTCAAATTCATAAAAACAGAACATTTAAATTTAGGTTTATTATGAAATCTGTAATTGAGCTTCTTAAGACTATTTCATTAAATACAGAAACATTTGGTATGACTGCCGAAAAAACAATTTGTGATGTTTTTAATTTAGATTTTCCTTCTCATTTAGTAAGAAGAACTTCAAGAATTATTGAATCACAAATTAAAAATACAATAATCGATTCTTTCTTCGACTTACCTAAACCAATAAAATATACTGGTTCTGAGCAAGGAATTAGGAAAGCTGAAAGTAAATGTCCTTATGATTTTCTATTAGAAGGAAATCTAACATTATCATTAAAAACAAATACAGGAAATATGGTATGTCCTCCTGAAGTAGGTCAACCAAGTTCAAATACTTGTTATTTATATTTTAAAGATTTATGTGATTCT
>CANRAM010000021.1 GCA_947628605.1 uncultured Clostridia bacterium
GGAAATGGACCAAGAATCAGCAAAAGACTATGCATATGAACAAGGAGAAAATGCTGGAAAAACAAAAGAAAGAAAAAAAGGCGAAGAAAATGTAAGAAGGATAGCTAAAGAAATGAAAGCAAAAGGAATAGACACAGAAACAATATGTAGTATAACGAAACTAACAAAAGAAGAAGTAGAAAAGTTATAAACAAATTAAAAGTATAAATAAATTCATAGAACCTAAAATAATTGGTGTAAAAAGAGGTACGTCGGTTATTTTAGGTTTTTTCTAACTAATTATAAAAATTATTCGTAATAGCATAAATTAAAAATTAATTTTCATAAAATATTTGATTTTTTGCATATATGTGATATGATAGAGAATAGGAAAAATAAAGAGGAGGTAACAATGAAAGGCTATTTAGTTTTAGAAAATGGTAGTGTATTTATTGGAGAAAGAATAGGAGCTATAAAAGATGCTATATGTGAAGTAGTATTTAACACATCAATGACTGGATACCTAGAAATATTTACAGACCCATCATACGCATCACAAGGCGTTGTTATGACATATCCACTAATAGGAAACTATGGGCTAACAAAAGAAGATGCAGAATCAAAGAAACCTTGGGTAGAAGCAGTATTTGTACACGAAATTGCAGAAATGGAAAGCAATTTTAGAAGCAAAATGCATATATTACAATTCTTAGAAGAAAACAACATTCCAGGATTACAAGGAATAAACACAAGAAAACTTACAAAAGAACTAAGACAAGCAGGAACAATGAAAGGAAAAATTACCAGTAACATTGATAACATACAAGAAATAATACAAGAAATAAAAGCAAAAAAAATATCAAACTTAGTAGAAAAAGTTAGTTCAAAAGAAGAATACACCTGTGGAAATGGCAAAATAAAAATAGCATTATTAGATTTTGGAGCAAAACAAAACATCATAAATTCTTTATTAAAAAGAGACTGTGAAGTAACTGTTTTTCCGCACAACACACATTATTCAAAACTATTAGATAATAAATTCGATGGAATAGTTCTTTCAAACGGACCAGGAAATCCAGAGGATTGCCTTGAGGCAATAGAAAATATAAAAAAATTATATGAAGCAAACTTACCAATTTTAGGAATATGTTTAGGTCATCAATTAATGGGTCTTGCAACAGGAGCAAAAACATACAAACTAAAATATGGTCATCGTGGGACAAATCATCCAGTAAAAGACGTAAAAACAGGAAAAGTATGCATTACCTCTCAAAATCACGGATATGCAATAAAAGAAGAAAGCATTAATCCACAAATTGCAGAAATTTCACACATAAACATAAACGATGGAACAGTAGAAGGCTTAAAATACATAGGAAAAAATATTATAACAGTGCAATATCATCCAGAAGCGTGTCCGGGACCAGAAGATAGTAGTTATATATTTGATGAATTTTTAGAAATAGTAAAAAATAACTAAAAATAGGGAGGAAAAAATAATGCCAAAAAATAAAGATATAAAAAAAGTACTTGTAATAGGTTCACGGACCAATTGTTATTGGTCAGGCAGCAGAATTCGACTATGCAGGAACACAAGCCTGTAGAGAACTAAAAAAAGAAGGAATAGAAGTAGTACTTGTTAATTCAAATCCAGCAACAATAATGACCGATAAAGATATGGCAGATAAAATATATATAGAACCAATAACTAAAAAAACAGTAGAAAAAATATTAGACATAGAAAAGCCAGACAGTATTCTTCCAAATTTAGGAGGTCAAACAGGCTTAAATATAGCAATGGAACTATATGAAGACGGATTTTTAGAATCAAGAGGAATTAAGTTATTAGGAACAAGTACAGAAGGAATAAAAAAAGCAGAAGACAGACAAGCTTTCAAAGATACAATGGAAGAAATAGGAGAACCCTGCATTGCAAGTAAAGTAGTAAATACAGTTGAAGATGCAAAAGCATTCGCACAAGAAATTAGCTTACCAGTTATTGTAAGACCAGCCTATACATTAGGAGGAACAGGTGGAGGAATAGCCTATACAATGCGGTGAATTAGAAGAAATAGCAAGTAGTGGACTTCATCTATCAAGAGTACATCAAGTACTTATTGAAAAATGCATTTCAGGTTGGAAAGAAATCGAATATGAAGTAATGAGAGATAAAAACGGAAGCTGTATTACAATTTGTAATATGGAAAACATCGACCCAGTAGGAGTCCACACAGGAGATAGCATAGTAGTAGCACCATCACAAACTTTAGCAGATAAAGAATATCAAATGCTAAGAACATCAGCAATAAAAATTATATCAGCCTTAAAAATAGAAGGAGGATGCAACGTACAATTTGCATTAAACCCTAATAGCTTTGAATACGCAGTAATAGAAGTAAACCCAAGAGTTAGCCGTTCATCAGCACTCGCATCAAAAGCAACAGGATATCCAATAGCGAAAGTATCAACTAAAATTGCAATAGGCTATACTTTAGACGAAATACAAAACGAAGTTACTAAAAAAACATATGCTTGTTTTGAACCAGTACTAGATTATGTAATAGTAAAAATACCAAAATGGCCATTTAATAAATTTTTAACTGCCTCAAGAAACTTAGGAACTCAAATGAAAGCAACAGGTGAAGTAATGGCAATAGCACCTTCAATTGAACAAGCACTAATGAAAGCAATTCGTTCTTTAGAAGAAAATGTTGATAGCTTAGAATTAGCAAAATTAAAAGATTTATCAGATGAAGAAATATTAAATAAACTTACTGTTGTAGATAACGAAAGAATTTGGGTAATTGCAGAAGCAATAAGAAGAGGTGTAACAATAGATAAAATACATAAAATTACTACTATTGATAAATTCTTTATTAATAAAATACAAAGAATTGTAAGAGTAGAAACTGCATTAAAAAATGAAAAATTAACAATAGAACTTTTAACAATTGCTAAAAAAATGGGATATACAGATAAGGTAATTTCAAGATTATGTGGAAAAACAGAAGCGGAAATAAAAAATATGAGAATAGAAAATAACATAATAGCAAACTTTAAAATGGTAGATACTTGTGCGGCAGAATTTGATGCAAGTACTCCATACTATTATTCAAGCTATGACGAGGAAAACGAGAAATTACAAGATTCTTCTAAAAAGAAAGTAATTGTTTTAGGTTCAGGCCCTATAAGAATTGGTCAAGGAATAGAATTTGACTATTGCAGTGTACACAGTGTTTGGGCATTAAAAAGGAAAGGTTATGAAACAATTATTATAAACAATAACCCAGAAACAGTTAGTACAGACTTTGATATAGCAGACAAACTATACTTTGAGCCATTAACAAAAGAAGATGTAGAAAATATAGTAAACGTAGAAAAACCATATGGTGCAATAGTTCAGTTTGGTGGTCAAACTGCTATAAAACTAACAAAAGCATTAACAGATATGGGCGTAAAAATACTAGGAACACAAGAAATAGATATGGACAGAGCAGAAGACAGAGAAAGATTTGATGAAGCTCTAGAAAGATGTGGCATACCACGACCAAAAGGAGGAACAGTATTTACAGAAGAAGAAGCTATAAAAGTTGCAAATGAATTAAAATACCCTGTTTTAGTAAGACCTTCTTATGTTTTAGGTGGTCAAGGTATGGCAATTGCATATGACGATGAAGAAGTAAGAAGCTTTATTTCTGAAATTAACAAGGTAGCACAAGAGCATCCAATTTTGGTAGATAAATATATGTTAGGAAAAGAGGTTGAAGTTGATGCTATTTTTGATGGAGAAGATATTCTAATTCCGGGAATTATGGAACACTTAGAAAGAGCAGGCATACATTCAGGAGATAGCATATCGGTATATCCAACTCAACATATAAATATAGAAAATCAAAAGACAATTATTGAATATACAAAGAAAATAGCTAAAGAATTAAATGTAATAGGTGTTTTGAATATACAGTTTATTATAAATAAGGGAAATGTATATATTATAGAAGTAAACCCTCGTTCTAGTAGAACAGTACCATATATAAGTAAAGTAACGAATTTACCAGTAATAGATATTGCTACAAGAGTTATTTTAGGCGAAAAATTAAAAGATATGGAATATGGAACAGGAATATATAAAAAAAGTGAGTATATAGCAGTTAAAATGCCAATCTTCTCATTTGAAAAAATAAAAAATGCAGATACAAGTTTAGGCCCAGAAATGAAATCAACTGGAGAAGTTTTAGGAGTTTCAAAGGACTTTACACAAGCACTTTTGAAGGCATTCATTGCAAGTGGTGTAAATATTCCATACAAAGGAAATGTTTTAATAACAGTAAGAGATAAAGATAAAATAGAAACACTTCCAATTGCACAAAAATTAGATAACATAGGCTACAAAATATACGCAACATCAGGCACAGCAAAATTTTTAAATGAAAATGGGGTAGAAGCACGGTGTTGTACAAAAAATTTGGGAAGGAGAAGATAGCATTCCAGAATTAATTCAATCAGGCAAACTAAGCTTTATAATAAACACACCAACAAAAGGAAAACACGAATCAAGAGACGGCTTTAAAATAAGAAGATTAGCAGTAGAAAGTAAAGTACCTTGCTTTACAGCATTAGATACAGTTTCAGCATTATACGAAGCACTAGAAAAGGGAATAAAAGAAGACGACTTAGAGCCAGTAGATATTAGTAGAATATAATTTGTATGGAGGTCGATTAAAATCGACCTCTACAAAAAAATATTTATAAAATATATGTAGTAAAATGTTTTTTTTGATGTTATAATAGTGTAAAAAGGAGAGGAAAAAAGTTGGAATTATCGGAGTTTGAAGAGAATATTGGTTATGTGTTTAAAAATAAAAATCTACTAATTAATGCACTTACGCATACTTCATATGCTAATGAGCGAGGTTTAGCAAGTAATGAAAAACTTGAATTTTTAGGCGATGCTATATTAGAATTTGTTAGCAGTGAATATTTATATAAAAACTATAATCATTTAAAAGAAGGAGAAATGACTAAAGTTAGAGCTAGTGTTGTTTGTGAAGATAGCTTATATAAATTAGCTTTAAGGCTTAATTTTAGTGATTTCTTATACTTAGGAAAAAGTGAAATTGTAAGTCACGGAAAAACTAGACCTGCAATTTTAGCAGATAGCGTTGAAGCAGTTATAGCAGCAATGTACTTAGATGGTGGATTAGAAAATGTTAAAGAATTTATAATTAATAATTTAAAAAACGAAATAGAAATTTCTAGTAAAAGTGTTGGAAACAAAGACTATAAAACTGTATTACAAGAAAAATTACAAACACAAAAAATAGCTAATATTGAATATGAAATTATAAAAGAATCTGGGCCAGACCATAATAAATTATTTACAGCACAAGTAAAATTTAATGGAAAAGTACTTGCAACAGGAACAGGAAAATCCAAAAAAAGTGCTGAAATGCAAGCTGCACGGAAATGCACTTTCTAATAATAAACTATAAATACAATCCGAACTATACGAGGAGGAAAGTTATGAAAAATAAAGAGAAACAATATGTTATACCAATATTTGTACCACATTTAGGATGTCCAAACGATTGCATATTTTGTAATCAAAAAAGTATAAGTGGGCAACAAAAACAAGTAACAAAAAAAGACGTAGAAAATACTATTGAAGAATATTTAAAAAGTTTTAAAGAAGAAGATGCGTATAAAGAGGTTGCATTTTTTGGTGGAAGTTTTACAGCAATTGATGAGAAAATTCAAGAAGAATTATTAGAAACAGCATACAAATATATAGAACAAAATAAAATAGATGCAATTCGTATTTCCACAAGACCAGATTGTATTAATAAAGAAATATTAAAAAGATTAAAAAAATATAAAGTAAAAACGATAGAATTAGGAGTTCAATCTAGCAATGATTACATATTGAAAAAAAGTGCAAGAGGTCACACATTTCAAGATGTTATAAAGGCAAGTAAATTAATTAGATGGAATGACTTTAAATTAGGTGTTCAAATGATGGTAGGATTACCAGAAAGTACAAAAATAGATGAATTAAATACTGCAAAAGATTTAATAAAACTAAAGCCAAAAATGGTAAGAATATATCCAGTTTTAGTTATAAAAAATACAAAATTAGAACAAGAATATAAAAACGGAGAATATCAACCAATAACATTAACACAAGCAATAGAGTGTTGTAAAGAGTTAGTATACTTATTTAACAAAAAGAAAATAGATATAATAAGAATAGGTCTTCAAAATAAAGACATAATAACAAACCCAGAAAACGAGAATAGTGAAGTAGTAGCAGGACCATATCATCCAGCATTTGGGCAATTAGTAGAAGATAGTATATGGTATGACAACATTGTAAATAAAATAAAAAAATTCAATGTTAAAGTAAAAGAGGTAGAAATAACAGTAAATCCCGAAAATGTAAACAATGTAATAGGTCATAAGAAGGAAAACTGTAATAAATTAAAAGAACTATATGAAGTAGATGTAAAAGTAAAACCAGATGATAACATAAAAGTTGGCAAATGTGAAATAAAAGTGTTAAAAACATTTACAGATTTTAAAGAATAAAATTATGAGCAATAAGAAAACTTGAATAAATCACCTATATTTGTAAATAATAGCAATATAGGTGATTTTATGTTTAATGCAAAAAAAATAAAAAGAAAAACAAGCAAATTTTGCATAGATAGTATTCAAATAATTATAGGTACATTATTTATGGCCTTTGGAGTTTCGCAATTTTTATTACCAAATCAGTTATCATCAGGTGGATTTACTGGAATTGCTACTATATTGTATTATTTGTTAAAAATTCCACTAGGTGTTACAAATATAGTATTAAATATTCCACTTTTTATATTATCGTGGATAAAAAAAGGAAAAGAATTTTTCGCAAAAGGATTAATTGGCACAATTTTCTTATCAATTTTTTTAGACTTATTAGACAAATACAGTGTATTAACAGACGATAGATTGCTTGCGTGTATTTATGGAGGAATAATTATTGGCTTTGGTACATCAATTGTATTAAGAGCAAATGGTTCAACAGGTGGAACAGATATGTTAGCTAATATAATTAAAGAATATAAGCCTAATTATAGAACACGGTGAATTAATGGTTTTTATTGATATTATCATCATAATTCTAAATGTAATATTTTTTAGAAAAATAGAAATAGGCTTATATTCTGCAATTGCTATTTATTTAATGGGAAAAGTAGTAGATATAGTTTTTGAAGGAATAAATTTTACCAAAACAATTTTTATTGTTTCAGATAAATATTTAGAAATATCTAATAAAATAACTGAACATATAGGCAGAGGCATAACAGGTTTATACGCAAAAGGAATGTATACAAATGATGAAAAGCTTATGTTATGGTGTGTTGCTTCTAGAAATGAAGTTATAAGAATAAAGCAAATAAGCAAAAGCATCGACCCTAATTCATTTGTTGTTATATCAAATGCAAGAGAGGCTTATGGAATCCGGATTTAAACGATAAAGAAATTTTAATAAACATATAGTAAGTAATTTTTTATGTAAAAGTATAAAAAAATATATATTGATTACGTATTAAAATTGTGCTAAAATGAATTAGGAAAAAGGTGATTAATGTATGAAAGAGCAAAAAATCATATTAGAAAATATAGAATCATTTGAACCTAAACATATATTTGAATGTGGGCAATGTTTTAGATGGGATAAACAAAACGATGAAAGCTATACAGGAATATTTAAACAAAATGTACTAAACGTAAAAAAAGACAAAAATAAAGTAATTATAAAAGGAATATGTAAAAATGATATAAAAGATGTTGTATACGATTATTTTGACTTTGCAACAGATTATAATAAAATAAAAGAAAAACTAAAAAATGTAGACAACTACATAAAAGAAAGTATAGAATTTGGAAATGGTATTAGAATATTAAATCAAGATTTATGGGAAACTATAATTTCCTTTATTATATCAGCAAATAACAATATACCAAGAATAAAAGGCATAATACAAAGAATGTCTAAACAATATGGCAAAAAAATAGAATGGAATAATAATGAATATTACACATTTCCAAGTTGTGAAGAATTATCGAATGCTTCAGTAGAGGATTTAAGAAAATTAGGTTTAGGTTTTAGAGATAAAAGAGTGTATGAAACTACTCAAATTATAAATACGAAAAAAGTAAATTTAGAACAACTTAAAAATGAAGAAAACACTAAAAAATTAAGAGAGCAGTTATTAGAATTACCAGGTGTAGGCCCAAAAGTAGCAGACTGTATATTATTATTTGGTTTAAAAAGGTGGGAAGTATTTCCTATTGATGTTTGGGTAAAACGAGTTATGAATGAATTATACATAAAAAATAGTGATGAAAAAAAAGTTAATAATACACAAATTGAAGAATTAGCAATGAAAAAATACGATAAATATGCAGGACTTGCACAACAATATTTATTTTATTGGAAAAGGGAAACCGCGTAAAAAGAGGTGAATTATGAGTTTAAGATTAATTTATGGAAGAACAGGAACGGGAAAAAGTCAGTTTTGTTTTGATGAAATAAAGAATACTAATGGAAAAGAAAAAATTTATATAATAACTCCTGAACAATTTTCATTTACACGGAGAGAAAAAATTACTAGAAAGTATAGAAAATGAAGCTGTTGTAAATGCTGAAGTTATAACTTTTAAACGTATGGCATACAGAGTAATGAACGAAGTTGGAGGAGCAAAAAGAACTAATTTATCAAAATCTGGAAAAGCAATGTTAGTTTATAACATATTATCAAAGAATAAAAGCAAATTAAAATTTTTAAATAAATCAGATGAAAATGTTGAAATAGCTGAAAATACAATAAAAGAATTTAAAAAACATAGTATTTCTGTAGAAAATCTAAAAAATGTTATAGAAAATACAGAAAATAAATATTTAAAAGCAAAATTAGACGACTTATATAACTTATATCAAAACTATCAAGAAAATATAAAAAATAAATACATAGATGAAGAAGATGTTCTAACTATACTTGCACAAAAGCTAGATAAAACAGATATGTTTAATAATTCAATTATTTACATAGACGAATTTGTAGGCTATACAACGCAAGAATATGAAATAATAAGAAAACTTTTAAAAGTAGCAAAACAAGTAAATATTACATTATGTATAGATAATACACAAATAAAAGAAGTTAAAGAAACGGACCTTTTTTTTGCAAACAAGCAAACAATGCAAAACATAATAGATATAGCAGAACAAGAAAAAATAAAAATAGAAGAAGCTGTTAAATTAGATAATTTATATAGGTATAAAACCGAAGAACTACAACACTTAGAAAAAAATTTATATAATAATAAATATAAAAAATATAATAAAGAAACAAAAAATATAGAATTATTTTTAGCACAAAATCAATTTTCAGAAATAGAAAATGTAGCTAAAAGAATTATACAACTTGTTAGAGATGAAAATTATAGATATAAGGATATAGCAGTTATTACAAAAAATATAGATACATATTCAAACATAGTAAAAGCAGTATTTGCAAAATATAAAATACCAGTATATATAGATACAAATAAAAACTTAAGCCAAAATATTTTAGTAAAATATGTGTTATCCGTTATAGAAATATTTGCTAAAAATTGGTCGTATGAATCAGTTTTTAATTACTTAAAAACTGGATTAACCAATATAGAAAACGATGAATTATTTTTATTAGAAAATTACTGTATTCAATACGGAATAAGAGCAAACAAATGGTACAAAGAAGACTGGAAGATAGGTAATTCAGATGAAGAAATAGAAAAATTAAATAATTTAAGAAAAAAAATAGTTACACCACTTATTAATTTTAAAAATAAATTAAAAGGAACAAAAAGCAGTAAAGAAATTTCTAAAGCTTTATATGAATTTTTAATTGAAAATGAAATAGATAAGAAAATAGTTGAAAAAATAGATGAATTAGAAAACTTAAGCCAAGTAGAAATAGCATCAACATACAAGTCAAGTTGGGATACTTTAATAAATATATTAGATGAAATGGTTCTTGTATTAAAAGATGATAAAATAACATTCGACGAATATGCAAAAACACTAAAAGTAGGTTTAAAAAACAGTGGACTAGGAGCAATTCCAGCAACCTGTGACCAAGTTATAATAGGAGATGTAGATAGGTCAAGAACGCACAAGGTAAAAATTGCATTTATTATAGGCCTAAATGACGGCGTATTTCCAAGCATTCATAAAGACGAAGGATTTTTAAATGATGATGATAGAATAAACTTAAAAAAGCAAGGTCTTACATTAGCAAAAGGCACAAAAGAATTACTTTTTGACGATAATTTTAATATTTATAAAGCATTATTAGTAGCAGAAGAAAAACTATTCTTATCATATGCATCATCGGATAATCAAGGAAAAACACTAAGACCTTCAATTATTGTGTCGAAAATAAAGAAAATATATGAAAAAACACCACAAAAAAGTGATATGGTAGATAAAGAAGTAATAATAACAACTAAAAAGGCAATATATGAAGAACTATTGTATAATATAAGAAAAATACAAGACGATGATAAAATTAATCCAATATGGTTTGATATATATAACATATACCGAAAAGATGAAGAATACAAAAAGAACTTAGATAATCTTATGGAAAATTTAAATAATACATATAAACCTTACAAAATAAAAGAAGAAAATATTGAAAAATTATATGGAAATACATTATACACAAGTATATCACGACTAGAACAATACAGAAGATGCGCTTTTTCATATTATTTAAAATATGGTTTAGGGTTATCTGAAAAAAGTATATTTAAAATTCAAAGCTTAGATACAGGAACATTTATGCATAACGTAATTGACGAATTTTTTGACCAAGTAGCACAACGAGAAATAAAACTAAAAGAAATAACAGATGAACAAATATACCAAATTGTTACAAGTATTATTAATGAAGAATTAACTTTGAAGCGGAAATTATATTTTTACGAGCACACCAAAATATATAATACTTACAAATCGTTTAAAAAAAGTTATATTAAAATCTATGAAATACATTATACAAACAATTACAGAAAGTCAATTTGAAATATTGGGAAGTGAAGTAGAATTTAAAAAAGGAAAAGCCTATGAACCAATTATTATAGAATTAGAAGACGGAAAAAAAGTTGAAATAACAGGAAAAATAGATAGAATAGATTTAGCAAAAAATAAAAATGAAAAGTATGTAAGAATTATAGATTATAAATCTAGTATAAAAAATATAGACCTAAACGAATTTATAGCGGGTTTACAAATTCAACTGCTTACATATATGGATGCTGTTACTAAGGAAGATGACATAATTCCAGCAGGAGTATTATATTTTAACTTAATTGATACAGTTGTTAAAGCAAATAGAAATTTAACAGATGAGGAAATAGAAGCGGAAATAAAAAAACAATTCAAAATGCAAGGCTTAATACTTGCAGATGTAAATGTAATACGAATGATGGATAAAAAACTTGAAAAAGGTGCATCAAACTTAGTTCCAGCATATATAGATACAAAAGAAAACATAAGTGAAAAAAAATCATCTGTTATAACAAAAGAGCAATTTTATAATTTACAAAAATATACTAAAAAAATAATTAAACAAATAGCAAAAGAAATTTTTAATGGAAATATAGAGATAGAACCATCATATAATACAAAAAAGAAAACAACACCTTGCGATTATTGTCAATATAAATCTATATGCAATTTTGATAAAACAAAAAATGAATATAGATATGTACCTAACTTAGAAAAGCAAATAATTTTAGAAAAAATAGAGGAAGAAAGCAAAAAATAGCATAGAAAAGAGGAATTTTTTTGAAAGACTTATCTAATGAAAATGTTGTACATATAAAAAAAGACAACATTGAATATTTACAATTTAGAAAATTATTGCAATATGAAGAAATAATACACTGTTATACATTAAGCAAAAACAATTTTGATGTGGGTAGTAATAATACTTATGAAATAAATAAAGAGAGTATAAAAGAAAATTATGAAAAGATTGCTAAATGTTTAAATTTTAATATAAAAGAAATTATAAGACCATATCAAACACATACTAATGTAGTAAAATGTATTAAAAACGAGTATAACGAATACAGTATTTTTCCAAAAGAATTAACAGATGTAGATGGTTTATTAACTGATGAAGAAAATATATTTTCTTTAAGTTATGCAGACTGTACACCTATATACCTTTATGATACTAAAAAGAAAGTAATAGGAAATATACATTCAGGGTGGCAAGGAACTTTAAAAGGAATAGGAAAAATAGCAGTACAAACTATGATAAATAATTATAATTCTAATGCAGAAGATATAATATGTTGTTTTGGCCCTCACATAAAGAAATGCCACTTCGAAGTTGATGAAGATGTAGCAAATAAGTTTAGAAAAAAATATGAAGCTATGAACGATATTAATGATATAATTACATATAACCCAGAAAAAAATAAATATAACATAGATACGCAAAAAATAAACACAAATTTAGTTAAAGAACTAGGTTTAAAAGAAGAAAATATTATAGACAGTGGAATTTGTACTGTATGCCAAAAGGACCTTATGCATTCATACAGAGCAAATGGTGAAAATGCAGGTAGAAACACAGCAATTATGGGAAAAAGGAGAAAAAATATTTGAACTATCCAGAAAAAATAAAAAAGGGAGATACCATAGGAATATGTGCTCCGTCAGACGGAATTATCGACCCAGAAAAAATAGAAAAATTAAATAAGGCAATAAAGAACTTACAACAAATGGGTTATAAAATAATAGAAACAAAAAGTGTTAGAAGTAGTACTAAAGGCAGAAGTACAACTGCAAAAAAACGTGCAGAAGAATTTATGAGTTTATGGGAAAATGATGAAGTAAAGCTAATAATGTATGCAAGTGGTGGCGATTTTTTAATGGAAATGTTAGATGAGCTAGACTTTGAAAGAATTAAGAAAACAAAGCCAAAGTGGACACAAGGCTTTTCAGATATTACTACTTTAAGTTTTATACTTAATACATTATGTGATATTCCTAGTATGTACTGTGAAAATGTAAAGGAATATGCAATGAACCCGTTGTTTAAAAATTTAACCGATAGCTTAAAAATTATGTCTAAAGAAACTGTAGTGCAAAATTCATTTCCTATGTATTTAGACAACACAATAGAAAATATTGAAGATAAAATAAATTATACATACCATTTATCAGCTAAAACAGAATGGAAAAATTTAACTAGTCAAAAAGAAATTATTATAAAAGGCAGAGCATTAGGCGGATGCCTAGACTGCATAGATACATTAATTGGAACAAAGTATGATAATATATTAAATTATATAAGTAACTATGAAAAAGACCGGAATAATATGGTTTTTAGAAGTTTTTGAAATGTCAGTACCACAATTTGAAAGAACTCTTTGGAAAATGAAAAATGCGGGTCTATTTAAAAATTGTAAAGGTATCATTTTTGGAAGACCATTTATTATGAGACAAGACTATGGATTAACAGAAGAAGATGCAATTTTAGAAGTGTTAGGAAATGAAAATATTCCAATAATATTAAACGCAGATATTGGTCACATACCACCTCAACTTGCAATAGTGAATGGTGCAATTTTAAAAATAACATCAAAAGACAAAAAAGGAACAATAGAAACATTTTTAGAATAGAGGAGAAAATTATGTATGAAACATTTGAAGAACTAAAACAATCGATACAAAATTGCCAAAAATGTAAATTATGTAACAATAGGAACAACATAGTGTTTGGTACTGGAAATGAACATTCAAAAGTAATGTTTATTGGCGAAGGGCCAGGAGCGGACGAGGATATGCAAGGAATACCTTTTGTAGGAAAAGCAGGCAAATTAATGAATATGGCATTTGAAGGAATTGGAATAAATAGAAAAGAAGTATATATTGCTAATATTGTTAAATGTAGACCACCTGCAAACAGAAACCCGGAAGACGACGAAGTGGTAGCGTGTTTAGATTATTTAAGAAATCAAGTAATGTTAGTAAAGCCTAAAATAATTGTATTACTTGGAAGTGTAGCTTTAAAAAATATTTTAGGAAAAGAATATGGAATTACACAATCAAGAGGAAAGTGGGTAGAAAAAAAAGGAATAATGTATATGCCAACGTGGCATCCAGCAGCACTTTTAAGGGATGAATCAAAAAAAATAGACTTTTGGCAAGACTTAAAAAAAGTTAAAGAAAAAATGATAGAAATATAAAAATGGAGAATTAGTATGGAATTTAGTAAAGAAGAAATAAGTAAAAAAGCAAGTAATTGTTTGGGATGCAAAGTAAAAATGTGTCAAAAAGGTTGCCCATTAGGGAATGATATTACTACTTTTATTCAATATATAAAAGAAGAAAATTATGAAAAAGCATATTACGAATTATGCAAAACTACGGTATTATCACCAATATGTGGTAGAATTTGTCCGCACAAAAGTCAGTGTGAGGGTTCTTGTGTACGAGGAATAAAAGGAGAAAGTGTTAATATTGGAAATTTAGAAGCATATATTGGTGACTTAGGACTTAAAGAAGGGTATAGTATTCCTAAATTTACAACAGAAAATAAAGAAAAAAGAATTGCAATAGTAGGTGGAGGACCAGCAGGTCTTACAGCCGCAGCAAATCTTGCAAGAAATGGCTATGGTGTTACTATATACGAAAAATACAATACTTTAGGTGGAATATTAAGATATGGAATACCAGATTTTAGACTAGATAAAACAGTATTAGATAATCAAATAAAAAAGATATTGGATTTAGGAATAAAAACAAAATGTAATGTAGAATTAGGAAAAGATTATACTATTTTACAATTACAAGAAGAATATGATGCAGTATTTCTTGCATTTGGAGCAAATATTTCTGCTAAAATGGGTATAGTAGGAGAAGAATTAGAAGGTGTGTTTGGAGGAAATGAGTTATTAGAACATAATACGCATCCTAATTATACAAAAAAGAGTGTGGCAGTAATAGGCGGTGGAAATGTTGCAATGGATACAGCAAGAACAATAAAAAGACTAGGTGCGGAAGAAGTAACTGTAATATATAGAAGAGCACAAAAACAAATGCCAGCAGAGGAAAAAGAAATACAAGATGCTATGAATGAAGGAATACATTTTTTATTTCAAACAAATTTGGTTAAAATAATGGGGGAAAAAAGTGTTGAAAGGATAGAGTGCATAAAAACGGAGTTAATAAAAAAAGAAGGAGAAACAAGAGAAGTACCAGTAGATATTAATGGAAGTAATTTCGAACTTCCAATGGATTACGTTGTAATGGCAGTAGGCTCTAAGCCAGAGCTAGAGCTTGTAGAAAATTTGGGAGTTGAATTAACTAAAAAAGGATTTATAAAAGTAAATGAAAATTATCAAACATCTAATCCTAAAATATTTGCAGGGGGAGATATAAGCGGAGCAAAAGCAACGGTAGCGTGGGCAAGTCGCTCTGGAAGAAATGCATCAGACGAGATTATAAAGTTTTTGGAAAAGTAAAAAATTTGGAGGTAATATGGAAATAGAGCGTAATGATGATAAAAAGTCTGAAATAGTAAATAAAAAAGTAATGGACTGTATAGAGAATAATTTCTTAAAGGTGTTAAAAGAATGTATTAATATTATAAGAAATAATGATAAGTTTTCACAACAGGCGTCTTTTGATGAATTGATTAAAATATTATTTATAAAAATAAAATGTGAAAATGAAATGAATGAGTTTAAATTTTTTACAAAAGAAAAGTTTAAAGAAGAAGAAAAAATATATAAAGAAAAGAACAAGTTAAAATTATATGAAAATCAAATTTATTTACCATATATGCAAATATTATTTAATGAAACAAAAAAAGTATATGAAGAAAATAAATTATTTGAGAGTGATGAAATAATTAGAGTAAGACAAAATACTTTCGAACAAGTAATAGAAAAATTAGAAAACTGTAGTTTATCAAATATAAAAAATGAAGCATTTGGTAAAGCATTCGATAAATTTATAGAAGATACTTTTAGAGGTGAATTAGGGCAATTTTCTACTCCAAGAATTATTACAGAATTTATGACAAACATATTAGCTCCACAAGAAAAGGAGTTAATATATGACCCTGTATGTGGTAGTGGAAATTTTTTAACACAAGTTATTGAATATATTAAAAAAGAAGAAATTAAAGATATAGAAATTTATGGAACAGATATTAATTTAAATATGGTAAGAACATCAAAAATGAATATGATTATGCACAAAGATAAGTTTTCAAAAATTTATAATGCCAATGGTTTAATTAACACAAATCAAATTTTTGAAGAAAAGTTTGATGTAATATTAACCAATCCGCCGTTTGGAATAAAGATGGATAAAAAAGATGAAATTGAAGCTCAGATATTAAATTCATTTGACTTAGGAAGGATATCAAAAAAATCTGAAGTACTTTTTATGGAGAGATGCTTAAAATTATTAAAAAAAGGCGGGAGAATGGGTATAGTTCTTCCTGAAGCAATATTGAATGCACCTAATTTACAAAAAGTTAGGGAATATTTTGAAGGAAAAGCTAAAATTATTTTAATATGTTCTATTCCACAAACTGTCTTTATTCAAACAGGAACAATGGTAAAAACAAGTTTGGTATTTTTAAAAAGATTTACAGAAGAAGAACAACAACAATATTCTAAAGCAGTAGCTAAAGCAAAAAAGGAAGCAGAATATCTTTTTAAAGATGAAATGAATGAGCTACAAAATAATATTAAAGATGGTAAAAAGGATGCAATTAAACAATTAGAAGATAAAATAAAGTTAAAAGAATCACAGTTATTGAAACAATATTTTGATTATGATATAGCTGTTGCAAAAATAGAATATGATAAAGGCAATATTGATGAAAATGCATTAGATGAGGAGTTTAAAAAGATACAACAAGAATTTAAAGAATATTGTCAAAACAAAAAATAAAAGGTAGGAGCAATTAATGAATGAAAATACGTTTTTCAAAATAATTCCATTTTCAAAATTTGAAACTTGGGATGTAAAACAATATTTCAAAACAGAGATAATTTCTTTATATAAAGTAGAAAAACTTGAACAACACATATATGATGAAAAAATAAAAAAAGAATTAAAAGAAAACGAAAAATACGGGATTTTAGAAATATCAAATGAAACAGGATTATTTGATGCATATGAAAAATTTGGTAAAGATTTAAAAAAAGTTTATAAAATAGTAGAAGATAACTGTATTGCCTATAATCCATATCGTATAAATGATTTTGCAGTAGGAATAAAAACAACAGAGAATAAATTTTCTTTAATAGATTCAAAATATATAGTTATTAGATGTAAAGAAACAATATTACCAGAATATTTATACATTATTATGAAGAGTAGATTTTTTAATAAAATGCTAAGTGAAAATCAAACAGGTATAACTATAAGGTTATCATTTGAAATATTAAAAAACATAAAGATTCCAATTCCACCAATAGATGTACAAAAACAAATTATAGAATACATTATGAAACAAATAGATATGATAAAAAAATTAAATATAAAAATAGAAGAGGAGAGAGTAAATATAGAAAAATACATAGGAAAAAAGGTGGGTATTACAGAAAATTTTGAGGAAAAGAATAGTAGTATATTAAGAATAGAAAAATTTTCTAATATACTGAAATGGGATGTATGGAATAAAGAAGATAGATATTTATTAAAAAATAATGATTTATTAAATGTAGGAAAAATGTTAGAGGATATGAAAAATTGTAAAAGTGAAATAGAACAAATTAAACAAATAGTAAATGATGAACTAGAAAAGAGGATTTTAAGTTGAAAATAAGAAAATTATATGTAGATGGATTTAGAAATATAAAAAAATTTAGTATGGATTTTGAAAGAACACAAGGTTTAACTATATTAATAGGAAATAATGGTACTGGAAAAAGTAATGTATTAGAAATTATAAGTGCTATTTTTTCGTATTTATATTATGGAAAAAAAATAAATTTTCAATTTGAAATAGAATACGAGCTAAATGGTGATGTTATAGAGATAAGAAAAAACGATAGCTTAAATATATATGTTAATGGAAAAGAAACAAAAAATATTTCTAAAACGAATATAGAAAAAATATTACCTAGTAGAGTAATTGCATTATATAGTGGAGAAGAAGAAAGGTTAAATAAATTATACTATAAGCCATATATAAATAAAGGTAATAAACCACAAATGATTTTTATAAATAAAAACTATTGGAAAATTGCGTTTATATCTATTTTTTATAGCCAATTGCTTGATAATCAAAAGTTTATTAAAGAAGATTTAGGTATAAGTGAAGTAAATAATATAATTTTCTTTAGAAAAGATGAAAAAGAAGAAAATAACGAGTTGCTACAAAATTTCTATAATATTATAAAATATTCTGATGAAGTATTAAAAAAGTTTAATAAAGAAGACGGGATAACAGGAAAATATTTGGATATATTGAGTTATTATAATATTAAAGAAAATGATGCAATTGCTGGGAACTTTATAGCAATAGATGCTGTACAATCAATAAAAAATTCAGAATTATTAAAATACGAAGAACGAGAATTTTATTTATTTTTAGAAAAGATGTTAATAGTTAGAGGAACAACTTTAAAAGACATATATATTCGAATAAATAACCAGTATGAACTTACTGCATTAAGTGAGGGAGAGAAGAAACTTATATTAATACACGCAATTTTAGAAATTATTGCAGACGAAAATTCTATAATTTTATTTGATGAGCCAGATGCAAATATACACGAAGCTAGAAAGATAAATTTATATGAAAAAATAAAAAAGTATGCTAAAGAGTATAGTAGACAAGTAATAATGACTACACATTCTCCAACAATAGCTCAAATTGCGGATAAAGAAAATATAATTATGCTTTATAAGGATAATTCTGGAATAAAACAAGTAGATGATTCCAAGAGGCGAATTATAGAACAATTAACGTCAGGGTTATGGGATTCTGTAGACCAAAATATATTTTTTAGTTCTGATAAACCGCTAATTATTACAGAAGGAATTGCTGATATTGATTATATAAATAAAGCAGTAGAATTATTAGGAAAACAAGAGAAAAATGGAGGAAGATATTTAAGAAGTAAATATGATATTTTATATGCAGGAGGAGCAGGAGGCGCAGATAAATTTATTGAGCAAATAAAAAAAATAAATACTAATAATAG
Source organism: uncultured Clostridia bacterium (assembly GCA_947628605.1). Taxonomy (GTDB): domain Bacteria; phylum Bacillota; class Clostridia; order TANB77; family CAG-508; genus RGIG8482. The sequence goes on from CANRAM010000021.1 coordinate 19,267, forward strand.
GAAAATAATTATGATATTTGATGCAGACTCAGCAGGAAATGATGCCATAAAAAAATGCACACAAGATAATACGATAAACAGAAAAGATGAATTTAAAGTTATTAGGCAAAAAAACTATTATTATTTTATGTTGCCTAAAACAAACGAATTTGGAAACGGAGATTTTACAATAGAAGATTATTTCTCGAAGGAAAAGAAAATAAAAATAGCTTATGATATATTAAGTGATGCAACCGGTGAGTTTAATAATTTTCCAAATGATTTGAGGAATAAAGTAAAAGAGAGATTAAAGAAAGACTTAGAAACGTATACATATGATGATATGAAAGACTTTGAAAGATTACTAGATGAAATATTTAAAATAATAGATGATTAAGATGAATTGATATAAGAGGTATAGGAATGTTAGAAAAAATAAAGTAATAATATAAGGGGAAAAATAGATGATAAATGAAATTTTAAAAGACGGAGAAATTCCAAGT
>CANRAM010000022.1 GCA_947628605.1 uncultured Clostridia bacterium
CCGTCTTCTGTTGCAACTAACCAGATTATTGGTTGATTATCTTTCTCATCTACTGTTACAGTATAATTTTCACTTTCTGCTATTTCCCAATCTGTTATTCCTGTATTTAATTTTATTCCATACCATTTTGCAGTTGTCTCATTTGTTTCTGATACTGTTGCTGGAATAGCCGAATCTTTTTCTGTATATGCTGCTTGTGGTTTTTCTATTTCTTGCATTTTTCCTAATAATGCTTCTACTTCTAATATTATTTTTCCATCTTCAGTTGTAACATTTGCTGCTTGAATATATTGTTGGTTATCTGCTGTAGATGAGCTTGCAACTGTTGATACTGTTGCACCTGCAAAATCAAGTACTTTAACTTCATCTACCTTATCTTCAGGCATTTTTGCTGCTTCAACATAATCAGCTGTTCCTTTGTCAGAATCCGCATAAGCTAAATCATATAGTTTCTGAGCATCTTCTGAATCTATTTTTGTTTCTGCTCCAATTATATCTGCTGAATTTGTTACTCCGTTATCATCACCAAATGCTTTGTCGAATGCTCTTTGTCCATCGTCTGAATCTATTTTTCCGTTTCCGTTAACATCTCCAAATAATTCTATTGTGAATGTTTTATTTGTTGTTAAGGTAACTGTTGCTCCTGTTCCTACAGCTGTGCTGTCTTCACTGGCTACTGTACCATCAACATTTTTAATCTCCTTTATCGTAAAATGTTCATTTTGTGCAAAAATTTCATCAATATTTTTCTTTGTTAATGTATCTTTGCTATTGTCTAATTGTATTGTTACTACATTTTTACTATCTACTTGGTTAAAACTGTGTTTTAATGTTTTTTCAACTGCAGCGTTTGACATTGGAAATGTTATACCTGCTATTATCATTGTTGATGCTATTGTTGTACATAAAAAAGTTTTCTTATTCACTTTTTCTTCCTCCTTAAATTTTTATTTATTTTTATATTTTCTTTCTACTCTAGTTGATAAATCACCCAGAGTAGAAAGTTTATAATCTATTTTTATTTTCTTATTGATTTTTTAACTGCAACTGCTCCTAATACTACTAACATTACAACTGCTAATACTGCTACATAATTAACACCTGTTTGAGGCATTTTTGTTGGTTCTCCACTAGTTGTTGTTGTATCATCATTTTGACTAGCTGTTGTTGAGCCACCATTGTTGTTACTATCACTAGGTACTAGTGTTGCATCATCGTCATTTGAATCGTCATCACTTGGATTACTTGGGTTTGAAGGATTGCTTGGACTTGAAGGGTTATCGTCTGGTGTATCTGGTATATTTGTTGGTGTTTTTTCTGCTACTGTGATGCTATCTGTTGCTCCTGCTGCTATTGTTTTTCTTCCTTCTTCTGTTGTTACACCATCTTCAAATGGTACAAATTTGAATGTTATTTTGTCATCTTTCTTTGCTGTATCTTTTAATTTGAATTTTAATTCAACTACATCTCTATCGTCGTTAACTAATCCTATTTTTACGCTTTTATCATTTATAGTTTCTTTGTTTGCTCCAGCTGATTTTGCAACATATTCTACTACGTCATTATCATATTCAACGTTAAATATTGCAGCTCTTACAACTTCTGAGAATTGTACTTTTACTGTGAATTCTCCTTCTTGTACCTCTGTTGGTTCTATAACTATGTTTGCTGTTACGCTATCTGCAGCGTTTACAAATGATGTTAATGATATAATTAATGCTAATATTATTGTCATTACTAATGTTTTTTTCATTATTTCTTCCTCCTTAATTCTTTATAGTGGGTCACACTATTTTTTTATTTTTATTTTTTATCGAGTATTTTAACTCGTTTTTTCCTCGGCTCTTACTATTACTCTTGTTAATCCTCCGAGGTTCACAGGTTATTAATGTAGTCTTTCTTATATTGTCTACATTTTGCTTTATATACGTCATATTATATGGGTCTACTTTATGTATGACTTCTTTTACTTCATACTCTATTTTTAGACCATCTTCTTTTCTTATTAAGCTAATAGTATCTCCTGCTACTAAATCTTTTAAATGACCAAAGAGATTTTCATAGTTATGTCCGCTTATGCAGAAGTTTCCTGCTTCATTTATATCTGGTCCCCAGAATTTCGTAGCTCCTTTTTTTAGTGCACCTTTACTTGTTTCACTAAATATGTAACTTTCTATTCCTATTTTGTTTATTTCAATTTTTCCTATTACCTTATAGCCACTTATTTCTTCTGGATATTCCTCTGTGTCTACCGTTACCAGTTCGTCTCCTCCTGTTTCGTCATATTCTATTTCCTCTTCTTCACCGTTGTACAGGTTCTACTATTTTTTCAGCTTCTTTCTTTTCGTATACTTTCGACAATATGAATGCAACTACTACAATTAATATGATTATAATTACTATAATCAATGGTTTCTTCGTGTTGCCACTTTTTTTCATATGTTTCACCGTTCTGCTTTCCTCCCTTCACCTCCTTCAAATTTTAGAATGAATTTATATGAATTTAAAAATTTAATGTCTTAGGTTTTTTGCTATTCATTCGAAAAATTTATGAATATATCTTTTAGATGAAATATGGTACAAAATATACGATATACGACAAAAAGTAGGGGAGAAGGCTATAAAAATCAACATAATAAAATCGTCTAGACTTTTTTATTTTCGTATGATATAATACAACAAATCAAAAGTAATAAGGAGGCAAAAATGAAAATAGGTATAGTTGGACTTCCAAATGTAGGAAAAAGTACAATGTTTAATGCAATAACTAATGCAGGAGCTGAATGTGCGAATTATCCTTTTTGTACAATAGAACCAAACATAGGAGTAGTACCAGTTCCAGATGAAAGATTAGATAAACTAACCGAAATGTACAAGCCACAAAAAACGACACACGCAGTAATAGAGTTTGTAGACATAGCAGGACTAGTAAAAGGAGCAAGCAAGGGGGAAGGGCTAGGCAATAAATTTCTATCTCATATACGTGAAGTAGATAGTATAGTAGAAGTAGTTAGATGTTTTGAAGATTCAAATATTGTTCACGTAGACGGAAGTGTAAACCCACTAAGAGACATAGAAACAATCAATTTAGAACTAATTTTTGCAGACATAGAAACAGTTGACAAACGCTTAGAAAGAGCAAAAAAACAATTAAAAGCAGATAAAAAATATCAAGCAGAAATAGACTTATTTGAAAAAATAAAAGAAACACTAGAACAAGGAAAATCTGCAAGAACTTTAGATTTTTCCGAAGAAGAAAAAGATTTATTAAAAGATACATATTTATTAACATTAAAACCTATACTATATATAGCAAATGTATCAGAAGAACAATTAAATTCCACAGATACAAATCCAAATGTACAACAAGTAAAAGAATATGCTAAAAAAGAAAAAGCATTAGTAATACCACTTTGTGTAAAAATAGAAGAAGAATTAGCAAGCCTAGAAGAAGCAGATAAAAAAGAAATGTTAGAAGCATTAGGTTTAGAAGAATCGGGCTTAGATAAAGTTATTAAAGCAAGTTATGATTTACTAGGATTAATGAGCTTTTTAACAGCAGGAGAGCCAGAGGTACGAGCTTGGACAATTAAAAAAGGAACAAAAGCACCTCGGAGCTGCAGGGAAAATACATTCAGACATCGAAAGAGGATTTATACGAGCAGAAATAGTATCATATGACGACTTAATTAGAGAAGGTTCTATGAATGCAGTAAAAGAAAAAGGACTTTTACGTTCGGAAGGAAAAGAATACATTATGCAAGACGGAGACGTTGTATTATTTAGATTTAATGTGTAAAAAATCAAAGGAGGAAAGTTATGAAAGAAGAATTATTTAACAAAAAAGTTAGTGGATGGGAGAATATATCAGAGGAAAATAAAGAAAAAATATTTAAATTTTCAGATGAATATATATACTTCCTAAATAAAGTAAAAACAGAAAGAGAAGCAGTATGCTTTGCAAAAAAAATGCTAGATGAAAATGGATTTAAAGATATAAACAAATTAGAAAAATTAAAAAAGGGAGATAAAGTATACTATGTAAACAGAGATAAAAGTATGTATATAGCAGTTATAGGAGAAGAAAAATTAGAAAATGGATTAAACATAGTAGGAGCACATATAGATTCACCAAGATTAGACCTAAAACCAAATCCACTTTATGAAGATACAGGCTTTGCATACTTAAAAACACATTATTATGGTGGCATAAAAAAATATCAGTGGACAACAATTCCACTTGCAATTCACGGAGTTATAGTGAAATCAAATGGGGAAAAAATAAATATTTGTATAGGGGAAGAAGATGATGAACCTATATTCACAATTACAGACCTTTTACCACACTTAGCAGTAGAACAAATGGAGAAAAAATTAAAAGAAGCCATTAATGGAGAAGACTTGAATGTTTTAATAGGTAGTATACCTATGCAAGATAAAGACCAAAACGAGAAAATAAAATTAAATATATTAACACTATTAAACGAAAAATATGGCATAAAGGAAATTGATTTTGTAAGTTCAGAATTAGAAATTGTACCAGCATTTAAAGCAAGAAGTTTAGGATTTGATAAATCAATGGTTGCCTCTTATGGGCAAGATGATAGAGTATGTGCATACACAAGTATAAGAGCTATTTTAGATGTAGTAGAACCTAAGAAAACAGCAGTATGTATATTAGCAGACAAAGAAGAAATTGGTAGTTATGGAAATACAGGTATGGAATCACACGTATTTGATATGTTTATATCAGAATTATTAAATAAAACAGGAGAAAATAAACCAAACTTACTAGAAAAAGTATTTTGCAATTCAAAAATGTTATCAGCCGATGTTGATGCTGGTTTAGACCCAATTTATGCATCTGTATCAGAAAAAAATAATGCAGCACGTATTGGATATGGAATAGGTTTAAATAAATATACAGGAGCAAGAGGAAAATCAGGAGCATCAGATGCAAATGCAGAATATGTAGCAGAAGTAAGAAATATATTTGAAAAAGCAAATCTTCCTTATCAAGTAAGTGAATTGGGCAAAGTAGATGTTGGAGGAGGAGGTACTATTGCTCTTATATTAGCAGATAAAGGAATAGACGTAATAGATTGCGGAGTACCAGTACTTTCAATGCACGCACCATATGAAGTAACATCAAAATTTGACGTGTTCTGTGCATATAAAGGTTATAGTGCTTTTATGAAATAGTTATGTTTACCTATTGATTCTTGCAGTATTTTATGCTATACTGTTATAGTATGTAAAAGCATATTCCCCACATTATCAAGGAGGTAAGTATGATAGGTATAAAAGTTGATTTTCGGGCATATAATCCAGTGTGCCTAGACAAAGTGGATTTGTTAGTTAATCAAAACACTATTGTTGAAGGTGATTACTGGACGACGATTTCAATGGAGATATCAGAAGTGGCAGAAGAATTATGGCAGAAGATTCACCGCAATGGCTTAGCGCATACCAGAGTATCGTTAAAGCGAAAAGAAGGAATGGTTATGGAGGTGCTTGAGGATGAAGGCCAAAGGCGGAGAATATTAGGCTTTTGCTTAATAGTTTCCGTAACCGAAAGAGAGTTAAAATTGTCAAAAGCACTTCTTCAGCTTTATGGCTTTTCAGAAATAAAAGAACTGAAAGAGTGCTATGATGGAATTTTCTTCAAAAAGAACAAAAAGAAAGGGTTTAAAGTTAAGGCAGGAACACCAGTTAGAGAACTGGTGAAGACGTATTGCAAGTACGTTGAAAAAGAGCAAAAATCGGAAAAAGTAGCTAATTAATTTTGAATTTTAAGTGGGGAAAGGAACCAGCAGAGTATCGCTGGTTCCTTGTATAAATATATTAAGAGTTTAGTAAAAAGCAAAAGGAGAGAATTAGAAATAAATGAAACAATGCAATATGTATAAATTTAATGATATAAAGCTTGGAATGAGTGAATCGTTTGAGGCAACTATTACAGAAGAAAAGGTTGATGAATTTCGAAAAATAACAGAAGATATAAATCCATTACATAATGATATAGAATATGCTAAACAAAAAGGATATATAAACAAAGTAGTTTTTGGAATGTTAACAGCATCATTTTTATCAACTTTAGCAGGTGTTTATTTGCCAGGGAAATATAGTTTAATTCACAGTGTTGAAATATTATTCAAAAAGGCTGTATATATTAACGATAGTCCTTTAACAATTGTAGGAACAGTAACTGAGATAAATAAAGATTTTAAACAATTTACAATGAAGGTATCTATTTTTAATAATAAAAAAGAAAAAGTATGTAGAGGAATTATGAAAGTGGGGGTAACAGATGAAAAATAAAGTATTATTAGTGTTAGGAGCATCATCTGATGTAGGAATAGAATTAATTAAAGAAATCAAAGAACAGTTTGATTATATATTAGCTCATTATGCAAACGAAACAACAGAGCTAACAGAATTAAAAAAGGAATTAGGGGATAGGCTAATACTTATTCAAGGAAATTTTTTAAGTAAGGAAGAAACATATAAATTTGTTGAAAATGTTAAAAATACAGAAAAAATGCCAACACATATTGTCCATTTACCAGCAGGCAAATTTGAAAATATTAAATTTTCAAAAACGAATTGGCAAACATTTGAAAATAATATAAATATTGCATTACGTTCATTGGTAATAATATTACAAGAATTTTTACCTATTATGGCAAAAGAAAAATACGGAAGAATTGTAGTAATGTTAACTTCTGCTACATTAAATATTCCGCCTAAATATCTTTCTAGCTATGTTACAACTAAATATGCTTTATTAGGTTTAGTAAAAGCATTATCTAATGAATATGCGGATAAGAGAATTAGAATTAATGGAGTTTCTCCTAGTATGATAAATACTAAATTCTTGGATAATATACCAAACTTAATTGTTGAACAAAATGCATTAAACAGTCCAACAGGTAAAAACTTATCAGTAAAAGATGTTATTCCAACTTTTAAATTCTTGTTATCAGATAATGCAGATTGTATAACTGGTCAAAATATAGGTATAACTAATGGGAATATTATGTAGTAACCATTTTTAGACATAAATAGTAAAAAAGGCTTGTTTTTTCTTATTTTTAATGTTAATATTTTTTTGTTAACTAATCATAAGAACAACACAGTAAGAAAATTTGGAGGATGCTATAATGAAAGAATTAGAATATCCATTTGATGTTGCATATTTGATGAAAAATAAGAAAAAAATAAAAAGAGAGTTATTATTAAAATCAGGATTACTAGAGAAAAAAATAGCTATTTTAGGTGGTTCTACAACAAGTGAAATTAAAAATATGTTAGAAATATTTTTACTAAATTACGGAATAAAGCCTACGTTTTATGAATCAGAATATAATAAATTTTATGAAGATGCTGTATTTGGAAATGAAGAATTAAATAATTTCAATCCAGATATTATATATATTCATACTACAAATAGAAATATTATTCAATATCCAACAATGTACGACAGCGAAAAAGAAATAGAAGAAAAACTTAAATTTGAATATGAAAAATATAAAAAAATATGGGATACATTGTTTAGTAAATGGAATGTTACAATTATTCAAAATAACTTCGAGTATTTATATTATCGTTTACTAGGAAATAAAGATGCTAGTGATGTTCACGGAAAAATTAATTTTATTACAAGATTAAATCAAAAATTTTATGAATACGCATCAAATAATAAAAATTTTTTTATAAATGATATAAATTATATATCATCTTGTTACGGTTTAGATAAATGGGCAAATCAATTTTATTGGCATATGTATAAGTATGCTATGGAAGTACCAGCAATTCCATATTTATCGTTCAACATAGCAAATATTATTAAATCGATTTATGGAAAAAATAAAAAAGCCTTTGTTTTAGATTTAGATAATACTTTATGGGGAGGAATTGTTGGAGATGACGGTGTTGAAAATTTAGCAATTGGGCCAGAAGTTCCAAGTGGTCAAGTTTATACAGAATTTCAGAATTATTTGAAGGAACATAAGAGCTTAGGGGTTATTTTAAATGTGAATTCAAAAAATGAATATGAAAATGCAATAGCTGGTCTAAATCATCCAGCAGGAACATTAAAGCCAGAAGATTTTATAATTATAAAAGCTAATTGGAATCCTAAAAATGTAAATATAAAAGAAATTGCAGAAGAATTGAATTTAGGAGCAGATAGCTTTGTTTTTGTAGATGATAACCCTGCAGAAAGGCAAATTTGTAGAGATTATGTAGAAGGTCTTTCTACGCCAGAAATTGATGTAGCAGAAAATTATATTAGAATTATTGACAAAAATGGATACTTTGAAACAACTAATTTTTCAGATGAAGATTTAAAGAAAAATGAATTATATAAAGATAATGCCAAAAGAAGTCAAATGATGGCAACGTTTGATAATTATGAAGATTATTTAATATCATTAAAAATGAAAGCGGAAATAACATCATTTAAACCGATATATTTAGAAAGAATTTCGCAACTTAGTAATAAGAGTAATCAATTTAATTTAACAACTAAAAGATATTCCTTAGCAGATATTGAAGCTGTTAATAATGACGATAATTATATAAAATTGTATGGAAAATTAGAAGATATCTTTGGAGATAATGGAGTTATTACTGTAGTAATTGGAAATATAAAGAATACAAACGAATTGCATATTGATTTATGGATTATGAGCTGTAGGGTATTAAAAAGAAATATGGAATTTGCTATGTTAGATGCTCTTGTAAAAGAAGCAAAAAAAAGAAATATTAAAACAATATATGGTTATTATTATCCAACAATGAAAAATAAAATGGTAAATAATTTTTATGATTTACAAGGCTTTGAAGAAATTTCTTGCGACCAAGCTGGAAATAAAGTTTATAAATTAGATATATCAAAAGGATATATAAATAAAAATAATGTTATAGAGGTGAATGAATAATGAAAGAAGAAATATATGAAAGATTAAACAAAGTTTTTAGAGATATTTTTGATGATGAAGAAATTATAGTAAAACCAGAAACAACAGCAAACGATATTGAAGATTGGGATAGTTTAGAGCATATTAACTTAATAGTTGCAATAGAACAAGAATTTGGAATGAAATTTAATATGAACGAAGTAACTACAATGAAAAATGTTGGTGAAATGGTAGATATTATTATAGCAAAAACAAGGTAGGTGATAAAAGATGAATTTAATATCTATAGCTTTTTTGGTATTTTGTGCTGTAACTTTAATAACATACTTTATTATACCAAAAAAATTTCAATGGATTGTTCTACTTTTATCAAGTATCATATTCTTATTTTATAATAATTTATCTATATTTACTGTTGTTCAAGCATTGTTGGTATTAATACCAAGCTATTTTTTAGGAAGAAAAATAGAAGGAAATAGTAATACAAAAAAGGGAAAAAGATTTTTAATTTTAGGAATTATCATTATTGTAGGACAGTTAATTTGTTATAAATACATAAATATATTTATAGAAAGTGCAAATTTAATATGTGAATTATTACATTCTGATAGAAAGTTTGCATTAATAGAAAATAGTGCATTAATAGGAATTAGTTACTATTCATTAATTATGATTAGTTATTTAATAGATATATACAGAGGTACTTGTAAATCACAAAAAAATATATTCAAGTGTGCCTTGTTTATGTCATATTTTCCAATTTTAACATCAGGGCCGTTTATAAAATATAAAGATGTTGAAAATGATTTATACGGGGAACATAAATTTAATTATGATAGAGCACTTAAAGGTTTTATTAGGATATTGTGGGGAGTTTTTAAGATATTAGTTATATCTCAAAGATTAGGAATGTATGTTGATGTGGTATATAGCAAACTAACTATATTTTCAGGAATTTATACAATACTTGCTGTATTAGCATTTCCATTGCAATTATATACAAACTTTTCAGGCTCAATTGATGTAATTATGGGAATATCGGAAATTTTAGGTATAAAACTACCGGAGAATTTCAATTTACCATTCTTTTCAAAAACAATTACAGAGTTTTGGAGACGTTGGCATATTACTTTAGGAGTGTGGTTAAAAGATTATATTTTTTATCCATTATTAAAATCTGATGATATGCAAGAATTAAATAAAAAATGCAAGAAAAAGTTTGGTAAAAAAGTTGCTAAAAAAATACCATTATATGCATCTATGCTGGTTATGTGGATTATTATTGGAGTATGGCATGGAGGAGCATATACATATATTATTGGTTCAGGAATATTACAATTTATATTTATGGTATTAGAAGATTTATTAGCTCCGGTTGCAACAAAAGTTAATAGTAAACTAGGAATTAAGGAAGATGTATTTAGCTATAAATTATATCAAGTAATAAGGACATACTTATTGTTTGCATTTGCAATGATTTTCTTTAGAGCAGAAAGTATTGAGCAAGCATTATTTATTATTGCACATTGTTTTGTATGGAATTTAAATATAATGTTAGATGAAGAATTTTATTATGTTATGCCTAAAATTATAGGTTTAGATAGGTATGATGTTAGAGTTTTAATAATTGCACTAGTTGTTTTGTTTATTGTTCAACTTTTAGCTCGTAAAGGCGATGTTCGAGAAAAATTTTTAAAGCAAAATATTGTATTTAGGTGGGGAGTTTTATATGCATTAATGTTTGCTATTATTATATTTGGATGTTATGGTGAAGGATATGATGCTACAGCATTTATATATAGAGAGTTTTAAGAAAATTTAAACAGTAGGAGGAAAATAATGAAGACAAAATATAAGAACATTTTAAAAGTAACAATTTTTTTATTAATTTTTTGTATATTATTATATAATATTTTTAATATATTATGGCTAGAAAATCATAACATTGAAAATTTTTATGATGAACCTAAAGATACTTTAGACATAATTTATATTGGAGCAAGTACAGTACATCATTCTTTCAATGCAGCATTAGCATATAATTTATATGGCTATACAACGAATATATTATCATCTAGTACACAACCATTTTCAGCAGCTAAGCACTTAATGAAAGAAGCAGAGAAATATCAAAATCCTGTTTTGTATATATTAGATATAGGAAGAGTAGCGGAAGATTTAAATGCAAGAAGATCGAATATTAGACAAGTAACTGATGCAATGAAATGGTCGGATAATAGAACTAATGCAATAAATGAAATGTTAAGTTATACTGATGTAGATAAAAAAGATTATATAAACTATAAATATAGTTTTTTGTTGTACCATAATGCTTGGAGAAGTTTAAAAGTAACTAATTTTGAAAAAAATAATGATTTATATAAAGGATATATACCTTCACCAAATGTATCTGAGGAAGAAATATATTGTGATTGGGATACTACTGATACAATGGAATTAGATGAAAAAAACGAAGCTAATTTAAATGATATTATGGAATATATAAAATCAAATAATATAAATGTATTATTCATAGTTCCAATAAAAGAATATAAAGAAGAAATTAAGAAAAAAACTAATTCAGCAATAGAAATTCTTGAAAGTAATGGATTTAATGTTATTAATATAGGAAAAATAAAAGAAATAGGCATAGATGGTTCTAAAGATTTTTTTGATAAAGACCATTTAAATGTAGAAGGAGGAACGAAATTTACATTATATTTAGCAAAATATTTAAAAGAACATTATAATTTACCAGACCACCGTGGCGATAGTAATTATAGTTCTTGGGATAGTGAATATATAAGATTAAAAGAGCTATATAAGGAAATGACAAAAAATGATTTTGATGAATTATTAGAAAAATATAGCAAAATTGAACAATAATAATAGGATAAAAACTAAAAATGTGTTGCAATTTTACATAAAATATGGTAAGATATATTTATGTGTAAAAGCATTGCCCCGACAAAAAAAGGAGGAAACAATATGAAAGGATTAACTATTAATGCAGACATTTTTGATTTGTTGCTTTTTCAGAAGGCGACTGTGCCGGACCTCACTCTGGATAAAATAGCTAAAGAGGCGGAAGAGCGGGCACAAATGATGTACGATTTTGCGTCACATCAAAGAATTATACCGTGTGCATCGAATAAAAGCATCACGGATACAGATGCGGTGCTGGCATTGGTGTCTGTAATAGTTGTAAAAAAATACAACGTTCCGTATGAATTCTCAGTTGTATGTAAAAGGCTGGGAATTACTCCGGAAATTGCAGAGGAAAAGCTCGGCAAATATGGCCTTATACATCAACAAAAGATAGCAAAAACCTCGATATCAAGAGGTGTGCAGGAAGTTATACAGAAAATTAGCGAATATAACAAAAATCACTAATCAAAGTCAATCAAGAGGGGCAGGGGACTGGCGAAGTATTGCTGGTTCCCATTTTTATATATAAAAAAACAACACTTAAAAGTGTTGAATCTTTATTAATTATTTTCGTCAATTTTTCCTGCCATAACTTTTTTTCCGTTATAATATCCACAGTTTGAGCAAGCTGTATGTTGCATTACTGGTTCGTGGCAATGTGGACATTCTGCAAAATTTGGTTTTTCTAATTTCCATGTAGACCTTTTTGAACCTGTTCTTGCTTTAGACCATCTTCTTTTTGGTTGTGCCATTTTCAATCCCTCCTTGTATCTTTTAGTAATGTATATATATTGTGATTTTAACGTTTTTTTACACTCACCATAAAAGTATACTAACTTTTAATTAATTTGTCAAGAGATATAAGAGCTATTTTATGAAAATTGTTGAAAAAAAAAGCTAATATTGGTATAATGAATTAAAATTATTAGGAGATGAGCAGTAGGTGGATAATAAAAGAGTAGATAAAATAAATTATTACTTGAATATTGCAGAAGCGGTTAGTCAAAGAGGGACGTGTCTTAGAAAAAATTTTGGTTGTATTATTGTAAAAAATGATGAAATAATTTCTACAGGTTATACTGGAGCACCAAGAGGTAGAATTAATTGTATAGATTTAGGATACTGTACAAAAAAAGAAAAATTTCCAGAAGTACATCACGGAGGATATGATGCTTGTAGGTCTGTACACGCAGAGCAAAATGCAATGCTAAGTGCATCAAGAAAAGATATGATAGGAGCAACGATGTATTTAGTTGGAAAAAGAGTAGATACAGGAGCATATGAACCGGGAGCTAATTCTTGTCAAATGTGTAGGAAAATGATAATAAATGCAGGAATAAAAGATATTATAATTAGAGGTGAAAATAAGGATGAATATTTAGTTGTAAAAATAGAAGAATGGATAAAAAATGACGATTTACTAAAAGGAGATAATACATATTAAACTAAGGAGAAAATGATGAAGAAATACTTAATAAATTTAATAAAAGATAAAAATAAACTTAGCTATATAATTATATTTTTTGTAGCAATATTTGTTTGTATACCAATGTGTTCACCAAAAATGGATATTGCCGGAGATGATGGAATACAACATATTTGTAGGTTAATAGGAACGTATGATACAATGAAAGAAGGAAAAATTTTTCCTGTAATATTTGATAACTTCTGTAATGGCTTTGGATATTCGTGGAATTTATTTTATAGTCCTATAACAGCATATGCACCTCTAATATTTAGATTGGTAACATCTTCATTCGTTACAATATTAAAATTAACGATGTTTTCTACAATATTTTTATCTGGTATATTTAGTTTTAAACTAGCAAATAAAATATTTAGAAACCATAAAGTAGCAATACTTACTGCAATACTTTATATGAGTGCACCATATCATTTAACAGACCTTTATAGTAGAAAAGCTTTAGCAGAACTCGCTTCATTTGTATTTTTGCCAATTGTATTTAGCGGAATGTATGATTTAGTATATAAGAAAAACAAAAAACCGTATGCATTAATATTAGGAGCAATAGGATTAATATTATCACACAATGTAATGGCAATGTATACAGCAATATTTTGTTTTATATACTTATGTTTACACTATAAAAAATTAAGACAACCAAAGTTAATTATCAAAATTATAGTTAGCGTAATAATAATATTGCTGTGTACAAGTTTTTATTGGATACCACTTTTAGAGCATATGTTAGCTACTACATATGAAGTATTTATACCAAACAGAATGTATAGTGATGAAACAATAAAAGATTCAAAACTTACGGTTTCAAATTTATTATTTACAACAAAATATGATATGAACTTTCACATAGGGCTTATAGCAATAGGAGTAATTTTTACTATTTTTTATTGGAAAAGCATACCAAAACGATTTAAAAGAAATTTAAAAATTTTTACGATATTTGGGATAGTAAGTATTATAATGACTTTAAAAATATTTCCATATGAAAAGTTGCCAGATATTTTAAAGATGATACAATTTACTTGGAGAATGCAAGAATTTTCAATACTTTTTCTAAGTATAGTGGCTGGATATCGGAATAGCTATTTTTATGCAAAGAAAGCCAAAATTAGAATACTATATAGTTATTTTAGTTGTAGTATGTATATGTATTAATACAATTTCACAGATTCGTCAAACTGAAAACCCATTTGATGAGGAAAAATATTTAACACCAGTTCCAGTTACGAATAAAACAGGCAGTATTCACCCAGGATGTGCAAGTTTTGAATATTTACCACAAAAGGCTTTTAAAAATCGTAGTTATATAGAAACAAGAGATAGAGAAAAAGTATATATTCTACAAGGAAATATAGAAGTAGCGAATACAAAAAAAGAGAGTTCAAAATTATCTTTCGAAATAAATAATTCAAATACAGATGCAACTTTAGAATTGCCATACATATATTATTTAGGTTATAATGCATATTTAACAAAATCAGATGGAACAAAGGAAAAGCTAAAAGTAAAGGAATCTAATAATGGTTTTTGTATGATAGAAGTACCAGCAGAAAAACAGGGAACAATAGAAGTGAAATATACAGGAACATTTTTAATGAGAATGTCTTATTGTTTAACTTTGTTAGGAATAATAGTGCTATTTTTATACAAAAAGAAAAATAATATTTTAAAATCTAATAAAAACGATAATTGACTATTTTTATAAAATACGATAAAATAACGAATATAGAAAAAGAGGTGAATAAAGATGTCAAAACCAACAGTAGCAATTGTTGGAAGACCAAATGTAGGTAAATCAACATTTTTTAATTACATTATAGGCGAAAGATTATCAATTGTAGAAGATAAACCCGGAGTAACAAGAGATAGAGTTTATGCAGAATGTAATTGGAGAGGTAGAGATTTTACTGTAATAGATACAGGAGGAATAGAAACTGAGTCGCAAGACCTTATAACCCAAGAAATAGCAAATCAGGCTAATATAGCAATAAATTTAGCAGATGTAATAGTTTTTTTAACAGATATAAAGCAAGGAATTACTCGGAGTTGACAACGAAATTGCGATTATATTAAAAAAAGCAAATAAGCCAGTTATATTAGTATGTAATAAAGCTGATAATTATGGAGAAAAATCACAAGATATATATGAATTTTATAATTTAGGTTTGGGAGACCCATATCCATTATCTGCTACAAATGCAATTGGGATAGGAGATATACTAGATGCAATATATGAACATTTTCCAGAAGAAAATGATAATGATGAAGATGAAGAAATTATAAAGGTAGCAATTATTGGAAAGCCTAATGTTGGAAAATCTTCATTGGTAAATAAAATTTTAGGAGAAGAAAGAGTTATTGTAAGTAACATAGCGGGAACAACTAGAGATGCAATAGATTCATACTATGAAAATGAATTTGGGAAATATACATTTATAGATACTGCTGGAATTAGAAGAAAAAGTAAAGTAAATGAATCGATAGAGAAATTTAGCGTAATGAGGACGTTACTTGCAATTAAAAGAGCAGATGTATGTTTAATGTTAATTGATGCAACAGAAGGTGTAACAGACCAAGATGCAAAAATTGCAGGAGAAGCACACGAAGCGGGAAAAGGTATTATATTAGTTGTAAATAAATGGGATGAAATAGAAAAAGATACATATACAATAGAGCAGTTTAAAAAAGATGTTTATAACAAATTATCATATTTAACATATGCACCAATAATATTTATATCTGCAAAAACAGGGCAAAGGGTTAATAAATTATTTGATATGATAAATCAAGTTGCAAGTCAAAATGCACGAAGAGTTTCAACTTCTATGTTAAATGAAGTGTTAAATGAGGCAATAGCAATTGTACAGCCACCAACGGATAAAGGAAAACGTTTAAAAATATATTATATGACACAAGCAACTACAAAACCACCAACTTTTGTAGTGTTTGTAAACAATAAAGACTTATTTCACTTTTCGTATGAACGATATTTAATAAATCAATTACGAAAAGAGTTTGGACTTATTGGTACGCCAATAAGAATGATTATAAGGCAAAAAGGTGAAAAAGAAATGAATTAAAATAAATAAGTTTATTAGTATAGGGGGTAATAAAATGGCATATTATATAGTAATAGCAATTGTTGCATATTTAATTGGAAGTATTAGTTTTTCGGTAATTTTAAGTAAAAAAATGGCAGGTTTTGATGTACGACAAAAAGGTAGTGGAAATGCAGGTTCTACAAATGTATTAAGAACTGTAGGAAAGAAAGCAGCTATATTAACTCTTATATGTGATATTTTAAAAGGAGTTGTAGCAATATTAATAGCAGTATTAATAGGAAATATTGCAAAAGATGTAGATAAAGCATTTCTTGTACAAATAGCAGCTATAGCAGTAGTAATAGGACATACTTTTCCAATATTCTTTGGATTTAAAGGTGGAAAGGGTGTAGCAACATCTCTTGGAGTATTATTAATAATAAATTGGCAAATAGGGGTAATATGTTTAGTTTTTGCTTTAGTTATAATGGCACTAACTAGAATGGTATCAGCAGGTTCAGTAACAGCAGCAATATTATATCCAGTGCTAACATTATTTATTGGAAAAGAGTATTATATTGTTTCAGGAAATTATTTTATATTTAGTGTAATTATGGCATTAATTATTGCTTTTAATCATAGAAGTAATATAAGTAGAATTTTAAATGGTACAGAAAATAAAATTTCTTTTAGTGAAAAATAAGGAGGAAAAGTTGTTGGAAAATGTAGCTATTATTGGAAGTGGAAGTTGGGGAGTAGCTCTTGCTATACACTTAGCTAAAAAAGGAAATAAAGTAAAAGTATGGTCTTTTGATAAAGAAGAAGCAAGATTAATAAATGAAGAAAAAAAATGCAAATTTTTGCCAGAAGTATCATTGCCAGATAATATTTATTGCTATACAAATTTTGAAGATACTATAAAAGATACAAAAATTATATTGAATGTTACACCATCAGCATTTGTAAGGAATACAGTAAAACAATATAAGCATTTAGTAGAAAATCAGCCAATAATTATGTGTACAAAGGGTTTTGAAAAGGATACATTATATACTTTAGATGAAGTTATAAAAGAAGAATTACCAGATAAATTATATGGAGTTTTATCAGGTCCAAGTCACGCAGAAGAAGTGTCTAAAGGTATACCAACGGCTATGGTAGCCGCTTCTGAGAATGAAGAAATACAAAATATGTTACAAACTTTATTTATGAATGACAAAATGAGAATTTATACTTCATTTGATGTAAAAGGAGTAGAGCTAGGTGGAGCTTTGAAAAATATTATAGCTTTTTGCGCTGGTATTGCGGTAGAGTTAGGCTTAGGAGACAATTCCTACGCAGCTTTAATAACAAGAGGTTTAACAGAAATGAGTAGATTAGGGGTTAAGTTAGGCGGAAAGAAGGAAACTTTTTATGGCTTAACAGGTTTAGGCGATTTAATTGTTACGTGCTTAAGTGAACATAGTAGAAATAGAAAAGCGGGTAGGTTAATAGGTGCAGGAAAAACAATAGAGGAAACAAGAAAAGAAGTAGGAATGACAATAGAAAGCATAGATAATATTGAAGTTGCATATGAATTATCAAAATTACATAATGTGGAAATGCCAATTGTTGATGCTGTTTATAATGTTTTATATAACGGATTAAAGCCAGAAGAAGCGGTTAATATGCTTATGACTCGTGATAAAAAATGTGAATAAAAATTTGATATTTTACCAATACTAACAAAAATGGAGGTAAATACTATGGATTTTTTAGATAAGTTAGGTAAAAAAGCAAGCCAAACATATAAATACACAGCGGATAAAACATCTAAAATAGCTAAAGAAACTAAAATAAAAATGGCGATGAACGAGAAGAAATCTAAAATAGAAGACATATATTTAGAAATTGGTAAAAGATTATATGAACATCATATTAAAGATACAGAAGTGGATATGGATATAGAGGCAATACTTAATGAATATTGTGTTCAAATTGATGAATTGTGTGATAGAATTGAGGAAGAACGAAAAGAATTATTAGCATTAAAGGATAAAAGACAATGTTCTAAATGTTTTTCAGAAATAGATTTAGAATGTAAATATTGTCCTAATTGTGGTAACAAACAGGAAATAGATGATTAAGAAAAAACTCCCTAAATTATATTGGGGAGTTTTTGTTAAAGTTATTCGTCGTTTCTGTAACTACTGCACATAGATTCATCAGGCGTTTTGGTATGGCAGTCTTGCATTGGAGTTACAATAATTTGTTCAAGTAAACATTGTTGTTTTTGATGATTATTATATTTGCAACTGCCTACTGTACAATTAATTTTTTGATTTTTTTCCATATGAATGACCTCCTTGATACTATTAATAGTATGGTCATTTTTATAAAATCTATTAATATTTTTTAAAATTAATAAAAATTATATATTTTTTTCATTAATTTGAGCCACATTGTTTGTATTAATTTTTTTACAATTTTGGGCTTGCTTGAAACTTAAATACCAGTTGAATCCGTTATGATTTTTATTTATATAGTTCATACGTTCTTCTAATTCATTAAACGTTTTAGGTGAAGGAGTAATTATTGGTTCATTTGGACACCAATTTGCTGGGGTAGAGGCTTTATTGCAATCGGCAGTTTGCAGTGCTTCTAATAATCTAAGAATTTCAGGAATACATCTACCAACATTCATTGGGTATACTAAAATAGCTCTAACTATTCCATTATCATCAATAATAAAAACATTTCGTACAGTTTCGGTATTGCTAATATCATTTGAAATCATACCATATTTTCTTGCAATTGTTCCATTGCGGTCTGCAATAATTGGAAAGGGAACACATATACCAGTTTTACAATAAATGTCATAAATCCACGCAAGATGTGAAGCATTACTATCAACACTTAAACCTATTAGGCAAGCGTTTTTGTTTTTAAAATATGTATCGGCTTTTGAAAAAGCAATTATTTCTGTTGTACAAACAGGGGTAAAGTCACCCGGATGAGAAAATAAGACCACCCATTTACCTTTA
>CANRAM010000023.1 GCA_947628605.1 uncultured Clostridia bacterium
CAATTATCGATGAAACACCATTTATATCTAATATTAGAAAAGAATTTTATAAGAAAATATTAAAATTAAGATATGAATTAATACTAAAAATAAACTATGAAAAATTGTTAGAAACAAGGTAATAAAGAAGAATATTTGCTTGCAATGGAAAGAAGTCCAATTAAAAATACAGAAATAAATTATATAAGGAGGATACATATGAAAAATATATTAAAATACATAGGAATATTCATTTCAATGATAGTAATATTTTGCATAACATTAACTATCACATCATTAATACCAAAAGAGGCATTAACCAAAAAAACCAAAGAAAGTGCAGAAATTTTAAATGAACAAACTAATAATTTAATAATTTATATTAATAATAGACCAACTAAATTTGATAACTATACAGATTCATTAATGATTAATACAGCATATTCTATTGATAATACAACACCATTTTATTCAAGTATGGTAGCAAGAAAAAATTACATTAAAGGAAAAACAGAAATAATTTATCCAGATACTACAGGAGAATTACCATCATCATCAAAATATAAAACTATAAATCAAGTAGGCGATTTAAATGATACAGTTAATAACGATGTAACAGAAAGTTTTGAATATGGTAGATATTGGCATGGATATTTAATTTTTTTAAGACCATTATTAATGATATTTAATATTACACAAATTAGAGCGATATTATTTGTTATATATGCAATATTAGCAATAATTTTGCTTTATAATATATATATAAAAATAGATTTAGGAACAATGATTATATTTCTATTACGGATTAATAATATGTGATTATTTTTATTTAGGATTATCAATGATGGCGGCACCTGTATTTTTTATAATGATGATTGCATGTATATTAATGCTTGTACGAGAGATAAAAGATAAATATATGTTCTTTATGATAATTGGAGGATTAACAAGCTTTTTTGATTTCTTAACTGTACCTATATTAACACTAGGAATGCCATTATTGATATATGCATTAATAAAAAACAAGAAAAAATGTGATGTAAAAAAATTATTAATAGAGTTATTTAAATATTGTGTTATGTGGGGAATTGGTTATTTCGGAATTTGGCTAGCAAAGTGGATATTAGTTGATGTAATATGCAAAAAAGAAATAATAAAAACTTCATTAGAACAATATATATATAGATCTAAGGTAGAGAATGTAAAACTAGAAAGTTTTTTATGGGTAATTTGGTATGTTATAAACACATTATCTATATCTTTTATAATAGTATGTGGATTAACAATTTTCAAAGTGCTAAAATATAAAGACTTAAAAAATGTTAAATTTAATTTTAAAGAGATACTAGTATATTTTTGCATTAGCCTTTTAGTTATTTTATGGATTCTTATTGTAAAACAACATTTTATACAACATAGATTTTTTACATATAGAAATATTTTATTAACAGTTATTTGTATGTTTTTAATGATTTACAACTTATTTATACCAACAGAGTCTAGTGAAGATAATAAGAAAAATAAATAACTAAGAAAAACAAAGGAGAAAAAGATATGATAAATGGAGTAATGATACAATACTTTGAATGGTATATGAATTGCAATCAAGAATTATGGAACATAGTAGCAAATGAAGCGGAAAAAATTGCAGAAATGGGAATTACAGCAGTATGGCTACCACCTGCATATAAAGGAATTGGAGGAAAAGACGAAGTTGGTTACGGAGTATATGATTTATACGATTTAGGAGAATTTAATCAAAAAAATACTATTAAAACAAAATATGGGTCAAAGGATGAGTATATAGAATGTATAAAAAAATTACAACAAGCAGGCTTAGAAGTATATGCAGATATAGTATTAAATCATAAAATGGGAGCAGACTTTGTTCAAACAATTCCAGCAACAAAAGTAGAATGGGGAAATCACCAAAATCAATCAGAAGAATTAGAAACTGTGAAAGTAGCTACAAAATTTACTTTTCCAGGAAGAGATGGAAAATATTCAGACTTTAAATGGAATTGGACTCACTTTGATGGAATAGATTATAACGAACAAAAAAATGAAAAAGCATTATTCAAATTTAAAGATAAAACGTGGGAAACATCAGTAGATGGAGAATTTGAAAATTATGATTATTTAATGGGAGCAGATTTAGATTTCGGAAATGATGAAGTTAGAGAAGAATGTAAAAAATGGGGAAAATGGTACTTAGAGTTAACTAATGTAAATGGATTTAGACTAGATGCAGTAAAGCATATTTCAAGTAGATTTTATAAAGAGTGGATACAGTATTTACGAGCATTAACTAATAAAGAGCTATTTACAGTAGGAGAATACTGGTCTGGAGATATAACTAAATTACATAAATATATACAAGAAACTGAACGGAGAAATTTCATTATTTGATGTGCCATTACATTATAATTTTAGCAGTGCATCTAAAGAAGAAAACTATGATTTAACAACAATATTTAATAATACATTAGTAAAAGAAAATGCCTGTAAAGCTGTAACGTTTGTAGATAACCACGATACACAGCCAGGTCAAGCATTAGAAAGCTTTGTAGAAAGGTGGTTTAAACCTATTAGCTATAGTATTATACTATTAAGAAATCAAGGATATCCTTGCGTATTTTATGGAGATTTATATGGTATAGAAAAATACAATATTAAACCAATAGAAGAAATTAAAACAATACTAACTTTAAGAAAAGATTATGCATATGGAAACCAATATGATTACATAGATAATAGAAACTGCATTGGCTGGACAAGAGAAGGCGATGAAGAACATAATAAATCAGGATTAGCAGTAATTATATCAAATGCAGGATATGCTGAAAAAAGAATGTATATAGGAAAAAAATTTGCAAATAAAAAATTTATAGACGCAATGGGAAATATACAAGAAGAAGTAGTAATTGACGAAGAAGGATGCGGAAATTTTAAAGTAAAAGAAAAATCAGTTGCAATATGGATAAATCAGTGATAAAGTAATTAATAAAAAAATGTAAAAATAAGCAAAGAGGTAAAAAAATGGAAAATAAAAAAAATTTAAAATTGATTTTTATATTACTAGTAATAACATTTATTACTCCTTCAATTATATATTTAATTTCTGGAAGGAAAATATTAAATTTATTATCAAATTTTACATTTTTCTTTATGAAAACATCAAATAGCATAACACCTATAAAAATAATAAGTGCCATATGTTTTGTTGGACTTTTTGTTGCAATTTCGATTGTATATTATTTAATAATTAAAAATTATAAAAAAATTTTTACAAGCGATAAAGATATAATTAAATTTATTACTATAATATCAATTTTATTTTTTATAATGTTACCAATAACAAGTACAGATATATTTTACTATATAGGAACTGGTTGGAGTGAAGCAAAATGGCGGAGTTAATCCATATTATACATCTGTTGATGAACTTATGGAAACATCAGTAGAAGCACAAAACGATGAAATGCTTCAAAAAATGGTAGGAATTTGGAGTGGACAAACAATTGTATATGGTCCAATTTGGCCACTAATTTGCAAAATTTTAAGTGGATTAAGTATGGGAAATTTAGCAGTAGCATTATTTATTTATAAGGTATTTAACTTATTTTTACATATTGCAAATGTTTATTTAATGTACAAGATTACTAATAAAAAAGTATTTATGCTAATTTATGGTCTTAATCCTGCAGTGTTATTTGAAGGAATAGTTAATGTGCATAATGAAATGTTAGTAATATTTTTCTTATTACTAGGATTATATTTCTTTATAAAAAAGAAAAATATATTATTAACAGTTACATTTTTTGCGCTGGCAACATTAGTTAAATACTTTGCAATATTATTAATACCATTTATAATTTTATATTTTTACAGAAAAGAAACTATACCAAAAAAAATATTGTATTCATTCTTATGGGCTATAGTGTTTATATTAATATTAACTATAGTATATGCAATGTATATGAAAGATTTTGAAGTATTAAAAGGTGTATTTGTACAACAAAATAAACTAGCTAATTCTATATTCCTATCGTTCTTTTTATTATTCGATAAAAAGAACTTAATGGCAAATGGATTTATGATTGCATTCATATGTATTTATGGTTATACAATTATAAATTTAATATTTACAAAAAAAGAATATAAATTTAGTGAATATATTAGAAAATATAATACATTGTTGTTAATATTTATATTTGCAACAATAACAAGTTTTCAAAGTTGGTATACTTTATGGATATTCCCAACTATAATGTGGCAAAATAGTAAAAACATAAAATGGTGTGCAACAATACCAATTTTAGCGGATTTAAGCACAATATGGTACTTTTTACTTTGTGAAAGCTATATATATGGAATTTACTATTGTTTAACACTACTTGGTTTAATGTTACTATCCAAAGTATGTATAAACTGTAAGAAAAAAGAAATAAAATGCTTAGAAAAGTAGTTAGAAGGGAAAAAAACATATGGAAAAAAATGCGAATTGCCAATTAGAGCAAACAAAACCAAAAAAATTAATAATTGTATGTTTTATTATTATCACATTATTACAAGTAATAGGAATTATTTACGCTGTAAGTAAGCGAGAATATTATCATATGGACGAATATATTTCATATGGATTAGTTCAATATAAAAACACACTTATTTATAATAATGAAGATTTTCTAAATAATTGGCATAATAAAGAATATTATGAGGATTACCTTACAATTAATAATGAAGAAAAATGGAACTTTTTACCAGTATATAAAAATCAAGCACAAGACGTACATCCGCCAGTATATTATTTTTTATTAAGATTGGCAAATATGTTTAATATAAATAATTTTTCCATATGGTCAGGAACTATTTTAAATATAATAATATATATTTTTGCTAGTGTATTTTTATTTTTAATATCGGAAAAAATATTTAAAAATCCATATATAGCACTAATTGTTTGTGCAATTACAGGTTTTAGTTTAGCTTGCATTGAAACGGTAATGTATGTTAGAATGTATGAACTATTAGTTTTAAATATTTTGATGTTAATATATTGGCACATAAAAAATAAAGATGTAGAAAAATTAGAGTTGAAACAGTTGTTACCATTGGCATTAGTTACAATTTTAGGTTTTTTGACACATTATTATTTCTGTATTATAGCAGTTAGTTTATTTATTTGTTATGTTGCTAAGTGCCTAAAAATAAAAAATTATCATAATTTAATTTATTATGTAAGTACAGTTATAATATCTGCAATTTGTGGAATAATAATTTTTCCATATTCCATAATACATATATTCTTTGGCTATAGAGGCCAAGAAGTTGGTAATAATTTAATTAATTTTTCTAGAATGCCAGAAGTTATAAAAGAATATTGGAATGTTATTAAAGAACATATATTCAATAATAATATATATGCGTTTATAGGATTTTTTATAATTATTACTGTGGTATGGTTATTAAAGAAGAACAAAATAAAAAATAAAATTAATAATTCAGGAATAATTTATATTACAATTCCATTAATAATTTTTTTATGTGTTAGTATAGTAGGGTCGCCATATGTTGACTTAAGATACCTTATGCCAATAGTTCCACTTGTTTTTTGTACTCTAATTTATGTAATAACAGATATTTTAAGCGATATAATAACAATTAGAAAAAATATATGTGTAATGATAATAATAACATTATTATTTGGAGTATCTGTAATACCTAAATTGGCAAATAATGCTTATACATATAAAGGTTCTAAAGAAGTTTTAACTTATATAGAACAAAATTTATCACATAAACCATTAATATATTTATACGATATAGTAGCAAGGAATGGAAAAATTATGGAATGTTTTGAAGCATTTACTAAAGTAGATGAAACTTATATGATGGATAATGATGAATTTACAGAAGATGAATTGACAAATGTTTTAAACAACAAAGATGTATCAAATGGAATTACTATAATGTTTAATGTTTTTGATAGGGAAGAAATGTTAGAAAAGATAAATAAAATGAAAACGGTTAGTGAACCTAAATATGCAGGACATTTAGGAAGATATGTAATTTACGAACTTAATGTAAAGGGAGATGAAAAATTTGAATAGCATATTATTAATTGATGGAAATAGTATTTTAAACAGAGCATTTTATGGAATTATGGGAAATAAAATGCTAATGACAAATGATGGAATATATACTAATGCAGTATATGGATTTTTAGCTATTCTATTTAAAACTTTAGATGAACTAAATCCAGAATATCTTGTAGTAGCATTTGATAAAAAAGGTCCTACTAAGAGACACGAGATGTATAAGGAATACAAAGCAAATAGAAAAGGAATGCCTGAAGAATTAGCTAGCCAAATGCCTATAATAAAAGAAATTTTACTTGCAATGAATATAAAAATAATAGAAAAAGAAGGATATGAAGGTGATGACATTATAGGTACATTGGCAAAATTTGGAGAAAAAAATAATTTAAATGTTACAATATTATCTGGCGATAGAGATAATTTTCAACTTGCAACTGATAAAGTTAATATTATGATACCTAGAACAAAACAAGGAAAAACTGAAACAGATATTTATGATAGAAAAAAAGTAATAGAAGAATATGGGGTAGAGCCATATCAACTAATTCAAGTAAAGGGGCTAATGGGAGATACATCAGATAATATTCCAGGAGTACCGGGGGTAGGTGAAAAAACAGCATTAACTTTAATTAAGGAATATACAGATATAGACAATTTGTACCAAAAAATAGAAAATGGAGAGGATAATGTTAAAGGAAAATTAAGGGAAAAATTAATAGATAACAAGGAACTTGCGTTTTTAAGCAGAGAATTAGGAAAAATTAATGTTGATTCACCAATAGAAGAAAATTTAGAAGATATGAAAGTAGAGCAATGGAACAAAAAAGAAGTTTTAAACTTGTTTAAAAAATATAAATTTAACAGGTATATTGAACGATTCAACTTAGAAAATAATGAAGAAGTAATGCGAAATAATAACAAAATATATGAAATTGAAATAATAAATGATGCAAAAAAATTTAATGAGGTACTAGAAGAAGTAAAAAAAGAAAAAAGATTAGTATATCATTTGAACACAATTGAAAGTGAAGATATATATCTTATAATAAAGAAAAAAATAACAGCAATAAGTATAGTAAATGATAAAGAAGAGAAAGTTTATTTTTATAGTTTTAATTCTAATGAGGAAATTAAAAATTATTTAAAAAATATATATGAAGACAAAGAAATTTCTATTTCAGGATATGAATTATCAAGAGATTATATTTTATTAAAACAATTAGGAATAGAAATGGAAAATTTAGAATTTGATGCTAAAATTGCAGCCTATCTATTAAGTCCTACTACTTCAAAGTATACCTTAGAAGGATTAGCAGAGCAGTATTTACAATTAGATATAAAATCATATTTAACAGAAAAAGGAGTAAAAAAAGAAAAGCAACAAATTAATTTATTTGAAACTATAGAACAAGAAGATGATAAATACGACTGCTATGAAAATTCTGTATATGCATATGCTATTTACAAATTATATGAAGTTTTAATAGAAAAATTAAAAGAATATAAATTAAAAGAATTATTTAAAAATATTGAAATGCCTTTAGTTAAAGTTTTAGCAGAAATGCAATATGTAGGTATGTATGTAGATGAAGAAGAACTTAAAAAATATGGAAACATACTAAAAGAAAATATTAAAAGTTTAACTAAAGAAATTTATGAATTAGCAGAAGAAGAGTTTAATATAAATTCACCAAAGCAGTTAGGAGAAATTTTATTTGAAAAGTTGAAACTTCCAATTGCAAAGAAAACAAAAAGTGGTTATTCAACAGATGTTGAAGTGTTAGAAAAATTAAGAAATGAACATCCAATTGTTGAAAAAATATTGGAATATAGAGGAATTATGAAATTAAATTCTACATATGTAGAAGGTTTACTTCCATATGTAAATAAAAAAGATAATAGAATACATTCATATTTTCATCAAACAGTTACTGCTACTGGAAGAATTAGTAGTACAGAACCAAATTTGCAGAACATTCCAACAAGAGTTGAAGCTGGTAAAAAAATTAGAAAAGCATTTAAACCTGAAACAGGAAGTGTATTCTTAGATGCAGATTATTCACAAATTGAATTAAGAGTATTAGCACATATTAGTAATGATGAGCATATGATTGAGGCATTTAAAAATGACGAAGATATACACAAACAGGCAGCTTCAAGAGTATTTAATATTCCACTAGATGAAGTAACACCTACTGAAAGGTCTAAGGCAAAAGCTGTAAACTTTGGAATTGTATATGGAATAAGTGATTTTGGTCTTGCAGAACAAATAGGCGTATCGAGAAAAGAAGCTAAAAATTATATAGAACAATATTTAGAAAAATATAGTGGAATAAAGAAATTTATGGATGATATTGTTGAAGAAACTAAAGAAAAAGGCTATGTAGAAACTTTGTTTTCTAGAAGAAGGGATATACCAGAGTTGAAATCTAGCAATTATATGGTAAGACAATTTGGTGCAAGAGCAGCAATGAATACTCCAATACAAGGTACGGCAGCTGATATTATGAAAATAGCTATGATAGATGTTTTTAATAAACTTAAAAAAGGCAATTTATCTTCAAAAATTGTGCTACAAGTTCATGATGAATTGATTATTGAAACAAAAAAAGAAGAAGTAGAAAGAGTAAAGGTAATTCTAAAAGAATCTATGGAAAATGCAATGAAGTTACAAATACCACTAAAAGTAGAATTATCTGTTGCAGATAATTGGTATGAAGCAAAGTAGAATATTTTTGCTTTTATTTAGTACAAATGACATAAATTAAGAGGAGAGATTAAATTTGCAAAAAAAAATAATAAAAGTTACTTTAATTATTAGTGTTATAGTATTTATATTATGGTTAATATTTGGAAAGTTAAATATACAAGAAAGTATTTTAAAAAGAATGTATCCAACAACATATTCAGAATATGTATATAGATATGCAGAAGAATATGATGTAGACCCAGTTATGATATTTGCTATTATAAAAGCAGAAAGTAATTTTAATCCAAATGTTGTGTCATCTAGTAAGGCAATAGGTTTAATGCAACTAATGGATAATACAGCCGAAGAAATAGCAGATAAATTAGAAATTGATTTTATGAAAGGGGCTTCACTATATAATCCAGAGCTAAATATACAATTAGGAACGAAATATTTTTCAAACTTAATGAAAGAGTATGGAAACAACTATTTATTAGCACTAACAGCATATAATGCCGGTATAGGAAATGTACAAAAATGGATTGAACAAGGAGCTATAAAAAATGATGGAAGCGATATTGAAAATATTCCATTTAAAGAAACTAATAACTATGTAAGAAAAATTGTAAGAGATTATAATATATATAAAAAAATATTAGAAACATCTACATAATATCTATGCTAGTTTCGAAATATGCTACAAAACCGTAATCAAAATAAAATATAAATATAATAACAAAAAAAGTAGATTTTTAATATAATATATTAAAAGTCTATTTTTTTGTAAAAAATAATACTTTCTAAATATTTTTTGGAGGAAGAGAAAATGAAATTAGCAAAATTAGCAAACGATATAAAAAAATTTTTTAACATACAGTTTTTTAGAAATGAAAATTCTATAACTTATATTGAAGCTAAAGAATTATTAAAAGAAAATGCAAATGGGATTTTATTAGATGTTAGAAGTATACAAGAATATGGAGAATATCATTTAAATAATGCAATATGCATACCATTATTTGAATTACAAAATAAAATCACAAAAATAATTGAAAATAAGCAACAGTTAATAATAGTATATTGCCAAAGTGGAGCAAGAAGCAAAAAAGCTAGTAATTTGTTGAAAAAAATGGGATATAGTAATGTATATGAAATAGAAGGAGGAATTGATAATATATAATATTAAAATAAAAAATTTAAAAAAAGTATTGTAAAAGTTGATATTATTGATATAATAAGTAGTGATAAAAACTAAAAAAGGAGATGTAAAGTAAATGGTAAAGAAAGTAGCAATACTTGCAAATGGTGGAGATGTTTCAGGTTTTAATGCTGTTATACGTGCAATAGTAAAAACAGCAGAGCAAAATAATGTAGAATGTTATGGATTTATAGAACGGTTACAAAGGATTATTAAATAATGAATATATAAAATTAGATACCTATAATACAGCTTCTGGAATTCTTCACAAAGGTGGTTCTATTATTGGTTCTTCTACTAACTCAAATGTTTTTAATTATAAAATAGAAGAAAATGGACAAGTTGTGTATAAAGATTTATCTGATAAATGTGTACAAAATGTAAAAGATGATAGCTTTGATTGTATATTTACACTAGGAGGAGATGGAACTCAAAAATCGGCAAGAGATTTATCTTTAAAAGGAATAAATGTTATAGGAGTTCCTAAAACTATAGATAATGATGTTGCGTGTACAGACATAACTTTTGGTTATAATACTGCAGTGTCTGTTGCAGCAGAAGCAATAGATAGGCTTCATACAACAGGAGAGACACACCATAGAATTATGGTGCTAGAAGTTATGGGAAGATATGCTGGATGGATTGCATTAGAGTCAGCTATTGCAGGAGGAGGAGATGTAGCTTTAATTCCTGAAATTCCATATGATATTAATAAAGCTGCAGAAAAGATTCAACAAAGAGTGCAAAAAGGAAAGAGATTTAGCGTTGTAGTGGTTGCAGAAGGAGCAGCACCAAAAGATGGAACAATGTCTATAGAGTCAACAAGAGATAATGGAAAAGGAGTTGATAATACTAAACTTGGTGGAGCAGGAATTCGTGTTGCTAAGGAATTAGAGGCTTTAACAGGGTTAGAAGCAAGAAATACAACTTTAGGATATATGCAAAGAGGGGGTACACCAACAGCTTTTGATAGAGTGCTTTCAACAAAATACGGAGCAAAAGCAATGGAACTTGCTTTGGAAGGAAAATTTGGTGTTTTAGCTGTGTTAAAAGACGGAAAATTAGATTCAGTTTCGTTAGAAGATGTAGTTGGAGATAATAAAGAAATTGGAGCAGTTTCTGGAAATACAGAAGAAAGTAATATTAGAAGAGTAACTATGGACCACGATTTAGTTAAAACAGCTAGAAGCATAGGAATTTGTCTAGGAGATTAGTTAATATGAATTAGTTATAATATTTTTTTAGTAACAAACATATAAATTAATATATTAAATAAGGAGATGAAAAAAATGGAAGAAAATGAACAAAAACAGAGTACTAATGAATTAAAAAAAGAAACAGTAGAGGCTGTTAATCAAGTTAAAGAGACAATAAAAAACGTAGACATAAAAAATGATGCAAAAGAAGCAACAGGCTTTGTAACATCTATGTTTAAAGACCCATTTTCAACTATAAAATCAATTGCAGAGGATAAATCTAATAAAAATTTAAAATTCGCAATTATTTTCGTAATTATATGGGTATTAGCAGAATTTATTAATGCTATGCTAAATGTTGTATTAAGTAGATATTGGACTGGAAGATTAGTAGCATCAAGATTATTGAGTATTGTTAAAATAACCATTGCACCAATAATTACTATTTTAGTGTTATCGTGTATTATATATTTGATGAACAAAGAGAATAGAAAATCAATACTAACAACAATTACATCTGTTGTTATAGCTAAGATTCCTGTAGTATTTGCTTCAATAATAAATTTATTAACATTAATTAGTAGTAATGCTACACCGCTTACTAGTCGAATTGGCAGTTTCTGTTCAGTAGTTAGCATAGTACTTACTTATTTTTCTACTAAGGCGTTATTTGGAACAGAACAAAATTCTAAATTTATAAAAAAATTTATTTTGATTTATGCAATTTATTATTTAATTTCTTTAGTAATATACTATTTAGGAATTTATATTTAAGAAAATTAGGAAATATTATATGATAAAACAATAAAAAGACAAACTATCATTAAATATTTCTAAGAAAAAATAGAATTTTACGGATAAGCTAAAATGTTATATTTTAGCTTATTTTGATTAAAAAACTTTTTCTTCTAAAATTTCAATACGTATTTCTAAATTATCAAGTCGTTCGTTAATATGTTTTAACTCTTCACGAATATTTTTTTGTTCTTCTAAAATAGTAGTAATATATTCTAAAGCTATGTCAATCTTTTGACCATATTCAAATTCAATACGAGTAACAACGTTATTCAAAAGATCTACTTTTTCAGCTAAAGTATTAATTTGTTGTTGTTGTTCATCAAATCTTTTTGCAGTTCGTTGTTCTAATTCATCGAATCTTTTTGCAGTTCGTTGTTCTAATTCATCGAATCTTTTTGCAGTTCGTTGTTCTAAATCATCGAATCTTTCTGCAGTTCGTTGCTCTAAATCATCGAATCTTTCTGCAGTTCGTTGTTCTAATTCATCAAATCTTTTTGCAGTTCGTTGCTCTAAATCATCGAATCTTTCTGCAGTTCGTTGTTCTAATTCATCGAATCTTTTTGCAGTTCGTTGTTCTAAATCATCGAATCTTTTTACAGTTTGTGTTTCTAAATCATCAATTTTTTGCATAATAATATTTTGAAAACTATTAAAGGTATCTAATATCATTTTTGTATTCTCGTCCATAAAAAACCTCCTTTTGATAGTTTGTCTGATTATCAAGGAATAGTATAACATATAAAAAAAGAATACACAACAAAAATAAAAAATTTTCATAAAAATATTGCAAATAAATTATATTATATATATAATAGTAGCATATAAAAGAAATAGAATAACATTATGCAGTTATGCATAATAATATATAAAGTTAATAAAAATTTAGAGGCATAAAAGAAAGGAAAGGCTAAATGAGAAAATATTTTGGAACGGATGGAATTAGAAGAATTGCTAATACAGAACTTACTCCAGAATTAGTATATAAAGTTGCAAAAGCAGGAGCATATGTCTTATCAAAACATACAGACCATACTCCTACCATACTAATAGGAAGAGATACACGTATATCAGGGACATTAATAGAAAGTGCAATGACAGCAGGATTTTTAAGCTATGGGGCAAATGTAAAGCTTTTAGGAGTTCTACCAACACCAGCAGTAGCATACTTAACTAGAAAACTTAAATGTGATGCAAGTGTTGTTATATCAGCATCACATAATACATTTGAATTTAATGGAGTAAAATACTTCAGCAATAAAGGAATGAAAATAGACGATATGCTAGAAGAAGAAATAGAACAAAATATGGAACAAGATAAAATAGCACGGTCTTAATGCACCACACGATAAAATAGGAGTATCATCAATCAATACAGAATTAGCAAACGAATATGTACAATTTTTCATAAATACATTTGAAAAAGATATAAAAGAATACAACAATTCAAATTTTAAAGTAGGAATTGATACAGCAAATGGAGCTACATATAAAATTGCACAAGAAATATTTACAAAATTAGGAATTAATTTTGAAATTATAAATAATAATCCAAATGGAATAAACATAAATAAAGACTGTGGTTCTACTCATTTAGAAGCTATAAAAAAATATGTATTAGAAAACAAATTGAATTTAGGAATTGCTTATGATGGGGATGGAGATAGATGTCTTTTAGTTGATGAAAATGGAAATGAAATAGACGGTGATAAGTGTTTAGCAATATTTTCAAAGTATTTACATGAAAAAGATATGCTAAAAAATAATACAATAGTTGCAACTGTAATGAGCAATTTAGGATTAAATAAATATTGTGAAAATAATAATATAGCATTAAAACAAACAAAGGTTGGAGATAGATATGTTCTAGAAGAAATGTTGAAAAATGGATATAATTTAGGAGGAGAACAATCAGGTCATATTATATTTTTAGATTATAATCCTACAGGAGATGGAATTTTAACATCACTTTTTATGATAAAAATTTTATTAGAAAAAGGTATAAAAGCATCTGAAATAGAAAATATAATAACAATATATCCACAAGCATTAGTAAATGCAAAAGTTTCAGCAGACAAAAAATATAACTATGAAAAAGATGAAGAAATAAAACACGCAATAGAAAAACTGCACCAAGAATTTGAAAATAATGGTAGGGTTCTTATAAGACCTTCAGGAACAGAACCTTTAGTAAGGGTTATGATTGAAGGAAAAAATAAAGAATATATTTATGCAAAAGCAAAAGAATTAGCTATGCTAATTGAAAAAAAACTAAAGTAAAAGGAGGAAAATAAATGGTTTTAATTAACATTGCAAATCCGTGGGTTTTGTTAACAGCATTATTTATAACATTATGTTTTATGTATATAGGAAAGGAAGCAAAAAGTGCAGCTGTAGCGTTATTACCACTTATAGCATTTCTTGTATTATTAGTAATGCACGGATTACAATATTTAACAATGTCAACTTCAGAAATAGTACCAATACTTTCAAAATGTCTATTTGCAGACTTTATTATGATATTCTTAACATACATATCTTACCTATGGATTGACGATATAGAATCTAAAGCAAAAAAGAAAAAAAGTATTGATAACAGTTTAGAATGGTTTTGGAAAAATGTATAATAAAGAGGGGGGCAGATATCTGCCCTTATTTTATACAATAGATTTTTTATATTTATTATTACACAAGAAAGGAGAAAATAAATGGATAAATTCTATATTACAACACCAATTTATTATCCAAGTGGAAAATTTCATATAGGAACAGCATATACAACAGTTATTGCAGACACAATAAAAAGATATAAAAAGCTTAGAGGATACGATACATATTTTTTAACAGGAACAGATGAACACGGTCAAAAAATACAAACTATTGCACAGGAAAAAGGAATAAAGCCACAAGAATATGTAGACCAAATGGCACAAGAAGCTAAGAAATTATGGGAATATATGGATATTCAGTATGATGACTTTATAAGGACAACAGAGGAAAGGCATACAAAAGTTGTACAACAAATATTTCAAAAATTGTTAGATAAAGGAGATATATATAAAGGAAATTACGAGGGAATGTACTGCGTACCTTGTGAAACTTATTTTACAAAAACTCAACTAGTAGATGGAAAATGTCCAGATTGTGGTAGAGAGGTAAAATTAATGAAGGAAGAAGCATATTTTTTCAATATGAAAAAATATGTAGATAAATTAGTTAAAGCATATGAAGAATTAGATTTTATTACTCCAGAATTTAGAAAAACAGAAATGTTAAATAATTTTATTAAACCAGGTCTTGAAGATTTATGCGTAAGTCGTACAAGTTTTGATTGGGGAATACAAGTAAAATCAGACCCAAAACATGTAGTATATGTATGGTTAGATGCCTTAACAAATTACATTACTGCATTAGGCTATATGTCTGATGATGATACATTATTTAAAAAATATTGGCCTGCTGGTGTGCAAATTGTTGGAAAAGACATAGCAAGATTTCATTTAATATACTGGCCAATATTCTTAATGGCATTAGATTTGCCATTACCAAAAAAAATATTAGTTCATAATTGGATAATGATGAAAGACGGAAAAATGTCTAAATCAAAAGGTAATGTTGTTTATCCTGAATTATTGATACGGTAGATATGGTTTAGATGCAACTAGATATTTCCTACTTCGTGAAGTACCAATGGCACAAGATGGAGTATTTTCACCAGAAAGTTTTGTAGAAAGATATAATTTTGATTTATGTAACGATTTAGGAAATTTACTAAATAGAACTGTATCAATGGTAAATAAATACTTCAAAGGAAATATACCAATTTATAATGGGTTAAAAAATGATGTAGATGAGGAATTAGAAAAAAACACATTACAACAAATAGATAAAATTGAAATGTTAATAGAAAAGTTTGATTTTGCCAGTGCACTTTCAGAAATGTGGGCATTAATATCTAGAACAAATAAATACATAGATGAAACAACACCTTGGGTTTTAGAGAAAAATGGTGAAAATGAAAAATTACAATCTTGTATGTATCATTTAATTGAAAATTTAAGAAAGATAGGAATATTATTGATACCATTTATGACAAAAACATCAGAAAAAATATTTAAGCAAATAGGTATAGAAGAAAGTAAATTAAAAACTTGGGAAAGCTTGAAGCAATATGATATAATTCCAAATGATATAAAAGTAATAGAAAAAGGAGAACCGCTTTTTATGCGATTAGACGTGGAAAAAGAAGTAGAATATATTAAAGAAGGAATGAAACATTAAAATAATTAAAGTAAGGAGATAATAAAATGGGAAAATTATTTGTAATAGATGGCACAGATGGTAGCGGAAAACAAACACAATTCAGAAAATTGCAAGAAAGACTAAGCGAAGAAAATATTAAATTTAGGGTTGTAAGTTTCCCTAATTATGAAAGTGCATCCTCATCACTTGTAAAAATGTATTTAGCTGGGGAATTTGGAGAAAATGCAAAAGATGTAAGTCCATACATATCATCAACATTTTATGCAGTAGATAGATATGCAACTTTCAAAAAATATTATGAAGAATATTATAATAATGGAGGAATTATATTAGCAGATAGATATACAACAGCAAGTATGGTTCATCAAGCTGGAAAAATACAAGATAAAAAGGAAAGAGAAAAATT
The DNA here is from genome assembly GCA_947628605.1 of uncultured Clostridia bacterium. Taxonomy (GTDB): domain Bacteria; phylum Bacillota; class Clostridia; order TANB77; family CAG-508; genus RGIG8482. The sequence continues at coordinate 16,628 of CANRAM010000023.1, forward strand.
TTTAGAATGGCTATGCGATTTAGAGTTTAATATATATGGTTTACCAGCCCCAACTAAAACATTTTTCTTAAATATGCCACCAGAAGAAGCATTACACCTAATAGAAAATAGAGAAAATAAATTTACACACGAAGCACAAAAAGATATACACGAAAGAGATAGAAATCATATAATAGATAGTTATAATGCAGCTTGCGATTTAGCACCAAAATATGATTGGTATGAAGTAAAATGCATTAAAGACAATAAAATAAGAACAATAACAGATATTAGCGATGAAATATATGAAGAATTAAAAAAATACTTATAGTAATAAATTTAAAGGCAGGGAATAAATGAAAAAATATGGTTTTTTTGGAGGCAGTTTTAATCCAGTAACAAATGCACATATACACTTAGCATTAGAAATAATAAATAATTATTCATTAGATAAAATTATTTTTGTACCAATGGGAGATTTATATGAAAAAGAGAATTTACTTAGTGAAAAACATAGATTTAATATGTTAAAAATAGCAACTAGCAAGTATAATAAATTAGAAATATCAGATATAGAATTAAATCAGGAAAAAAATTTAACAACTCTAGAAGCTTTTCAAAAATTAGAGAAAGCTTATAGTAACAATATTGAAAAGACTTACATAATAGGAGCTGATAATTTAAATAAATTTGCTAATTCAGAAGATGCAGAATTATTAATGAAAAATTATAAATATATAGTAGTACAGAGGGAAGGGATAAACTGTTACAAAACCATAAATGAAAATAAAACGCTAAGTGATAATGCAAATCATATTAGTATAATGAATAATGAAAAATACAGTAAGATAAGTTCAAGTGAAGTTAGAAATAATATAGAAAATTTGCAATATAAAAATAATTTATTAGATGACGATGTGTTAAAATATATAAAAGAAAAAAAATTATATTTAGAATAACTTATAAAATGATATAATATGTAAAGGTGGAACAAAATTTGAAAAAAGAAATAGAAGAACAATACGTATATATGAAAAATGTTGAAGAAATAATAAAAGACAAAAAAATGACATATAGCATTTTTACAATGGGATGTCAATTAAATGAAAACGATTCAGAAAAAATATGTGGAATGTTAGAAAAAATGGGATTTTCAAAAATAGAAGAGCAATCTAAAGCTGATTTAGTTGTTTTTAATACATGCTGTGTAAGAGAAAATGCAGAAGACAAACTATTTGGAAAAGTAGGAGAAATAAAAAAGCAAAAAGAAGATAGAGGAACGATAATTGCAATTTGTGGTTGTATGATGCAAGAAGAACATATTGTAAAAAAATTACATAGTAGTTATCCATATGTAGATATTATATTTGGAACACACACCTTACATAAATTACCAGAACATATATATGAAATATTGAAACAAAGAAAAAAAATAGATGATGTTATAGATGTAGAAGGAGACGTTTATGAAGGATTGCCAATTAGCAGAACAGATAATATAAAAGCATCAGTAACAATAATGTATGGATGTAATAATTTTTGCAGTTACTGTATAGTACCATATGTACGAGGTCGAGAAAGAAGTAGAAAAAAAGAAGATATATTAAATGAAATTATATCACTTGCAAAATCTGGATATAAAGAAATAACATTGTTGGGTCAAAATGTTAATTCATATAATGGAGGAAAAAACTATAAATTCGCAAATTTACTTTATGATGTAAATAAAATACCTGGAATAGAAAGAATACGCTTTATATCACCACATCCAAAAGATTTTACAGACGATGTAATAAATGCAGTAGCAGAATGCGACAAAGTATGTAAAATTATTCATTTACCATTACAATCTGGAAGTAGTAATATATTAAAAATAATGAATAGAAAATATAGTAAAGAACAATACTTAGAACTTGTGGAAAAAATGCGAAAAACTATACCCAATGTAAAATTTTCAACAGATATTATTGTAGGTTTCCCAAGTGAAACAGAGCAAGACTTTGAAGAAACATTAGATGTTGTAAAAAAAGTGAAATTTGAACAAGTATATATGTTTATTTATTCAAGACGAGTAGGGACACCAGGAGATAAAATGGAAAATCAAATTCCAGAAGAAATAAAACATAAAAGGTTTGATAAGTTAAAAAAATTAGTAGAAAGTCAAATAGAAGAAAACAATAAAGAATATTTAGGAACACAACAGAAAGTATTAGTAGAAGGAAAGAGCAAAAACAATGAAAATATGCTAACAGGAAGGACAGACTCTGGAAAAGTTGTTGTTTTTAAAGGAAATGAAGAATGTATTAAAAAAATAGTAAATGTAACAATAGAATCTGACCATATGTGGTATTTACAAGGGAAAATAGAATAACATATTAGGGGGGCAAAAGAATGGCTGAATTTTCGCCAATGATGCAACATTATTTAGATACAAAAGAACAATATAAGGATTGTATTTTGTTCTATCGATTAGGAGATTTTTACGAAATGTTTTTTGATGATGCACTTACAGCATCAAGAGAATTAGAAATTACCTTAACAGGCAAAGACTGTGGGCAAGAAGAAAGAGCA
>CANRAM010000024.1 GCA_947628605.1 uncultured Clostridia bacterium
ATGTCCATCATTTCTTTATCATATTCTTCTCCTAGATGAAAATTGGCTTTTTCTTTAAGTCTTTCAAATCGTTCTATATCTTCTCCAAACATAAGAACATTTAGCTTTGTTTTACTATTAGTATCAAGATTTTTTATTTCTAACATTTGCGTATATAATTCTTCTAATACTTTATCGTTTAGTTTCTCTGGAATTTTTATTGTTGTTAAGCTACTACATCCTTTAAACGTACAACTATCTATGTATGTTATGCCTTCTGGGATTTCTACCTCTGTTAAGCTTTTACATCCATCAAACGCACCAAATCCTATCCTTGTTACTCCTTCTGGGATTTTTATTTCTGTTAAGCTACTACAGCCGCAAAATGTACTATCTCCTATGTTTGTTACGCTTTTTGGGATTTTTATTTCTGTTAAGCTACTACAGCCGTAAAATGTACTATCTCCTATGTTTGTTACTCCTTCTGGGATTTTTATTTCTGTTAAGCTACTACAGCCGCGAAATGTACTATCTCCTATGTTTGTTACGCTTTTTGGGATTTTTATCTCTGTTAAGCTACTACATCCAGAAAATACATTAACTCCTATGCTTGTTACGCTTTCTGGAATTTTTATTGCTGTTAAGCTACTACAGCCTTTAAACGTACAACCCTCTATGTATGTTACGCCTTCTGGGATTTCTATCTCTGTTAAGCTTTTACATCCACCGAATGCAAAACCTTCTATGCTTGTTACGCTTTCTGGGATTTCTATCTCTGTTAAGTTTCTACATTCATCAAATGCTCCAAACCCTATGCTTGTTACGCCTTCTGGGATTTTTATCTTTGTTAAGCTACTACAGCCACTAAATGCCGACTCCCCTATACTTGTTACACCTTCTGGGATTTTTATCTCTGTTAAGCTACTACATCCACTAAATGCAAAATTTCCTATGCTTGTTACTTTTTCTGGAATAATAAATTTTCCATTAACTATATCAGTATCTCGAACTGCTTTTAAAATTCCATTTTCAACTCTCATAAATATATCTCCAAATAAAATTTCTATATTATTACTTTATATTATAAAAATATTTATTTTTGTTGTCAACTTCTTTTATTTGATTGAGCATAAATTTTTAGTAGGATTTCTTCTTACTGAAATCCTAAACTTATTTATACTACTGATTTTTGAGATTAATATTTAATTTTATATTTTTATCATTATTTCGCATATTTTTTGGTTCACTTCATAAACCTATTTTTAGGTCATTTTTAAAATATCATACTTTTGTAAATGTTATGTGCTTCAATTCCTTGCCATTGATTCATTAAACATTTTTGTGTACAATTTTTAAAAATATTACAAAACTGCAACTTTTAACTTAATTCTCTATTTTAGACAAATTCCCCTATCTCCTACTTTTTTATCTGCTACATAATACTCACTTCCAAGATAAGTTATAAGTTTTGCATTAGGTATATTAACTTTTCCATTTTCTATAAATTCCTTATTAGCAGATATATTTACTATTTCTCCTATAAACATATGATGACTTCCTAACTCTTTTATTTCTTTTAACTTACATTCTAAACTAATAGGACATTCTAAAATTGCTGGTGCTTTTACTAATTTACATACTTGTTTTGTAAGATGTGCATTTTTGAATTTATCTTCTTCTTTTCCAGACTTTGTTCCACAATAATCTGTTTGCCATACTAACTTCTCATCTGGCAAATTAATTACAAATTCACCACTCTTTTTTATTATTTCATATGAGTATCTAGTTGGTCGTATTGATACATAAACAAGTGGTGGTTCTGAATTTAATACTCCTGTCCACGCTATAGTTGTAATATTTGAATTTTCCATATCTCCACAAGATACCATAACTGCTGGTATTGGGGCTAATACCGTTGTTGGTTCTAAATTTTCTTTCATAACATAATTCTTCCTTTCATTTTTATTCTTTTTTAATCATTGCAAAAGCAATTTTTCTTGTTTCTTTATTTGCTTCTATTACCTGTACTGTTACTTTATCACCTATTTTATAAATCTTGCCTGTTTTTTCTCCTATTAAATGTTTATGCTCATCATCGTAAATAAAGTACTCGTTTTCTCCTAAATTTTCAAATCTTACTAAGCCTTCTATTGTATTGGGTAATTCAACAAATACACCAAATCCTGTAACACTACTAACTATTCCATCATAAATTTCTCCTATTTTATCTTGCATAAATTCCGCTTTTTTAAGTTCAATACTATCTCGTTCTACCTTTTTTGCAATTTTTTCTCTATCTGATGATTTTTCTGCTACATCTTTTGCTATTTCCTTATACTTTTCTTTATATTCTTCCGATACATTATAATCTTTCTCTAAGTATCTAGAAATCATTCTATGAATAAATAAATCTGGATATCTTCTAATAGGGGAAGTAAAATGGCAATAATATTTACTAGATATTCCAAAGTGACCTTTATTTTCGCTTTCGTATTTTGCAACTTTAAGTGTTCTTAATATTAGCGTTGACACTACCATTTCTTCTGGCTGGTCTTTTATCTTTTCTAATATTTTAGCAAATTCTTTTGGATGTATGTTATCTTTATTTCCTTTAATTTTATATCCAAAATTAAATAAAAATTTATTTAATTCATTTATTTTTTCCATATCAGGTACTTCGTGTACTCTATATACAAAAGGAGCTTCTAACCAGAAAAACCTTTCTGCAATCGTTTCATTTGCAGTTAGCATAAATTGCTCTATTATAGTATTAGCTACTGTTAACTCATACTTACCAACTTCTACTGCTTTACCTTCTTCATTTAATTTTATTTTACTTTCTGGTATATCTAAATCTAGGCCTCCTGCAACTTGCCTTCTTGTTTCTAAAATTTTGGCAAGTTCTTCCATCAACTTAAATTCATTAATATATTGTTCATATTTCTTCATAATTTTTTTATCAGAATTTTCTAAAATTTTTGTTACATCCTTATATGTCATTCTTCTTGTTACATTTATTACAGCTTTAAAAATCTTTGATGATACTACATTGCCTTTTTCATCAATCTCCATTTCTATTGATAATGTAAATCTATCTTTTCCTTCATTTAAACTACAAATACCATTAGATAATCTTTTAGGTAACATTGGTATTACTCTATCAAGCATATATATACTTGTCCCTCTTGTTAATGCTTCTACATCTATTTTAGAATTTTCTTTTACATAGTAACTAACATCTGCTATATGAACTCCTAATTTATAATTGCCATTTTCAAGTTTTTCTACCATAACGGCATCATCTAAGTCTTTTGCATCCTCACCATCTATTGTAAATATAATTTTATCACGTAAATCTACTCTATGCGGAATATCTTTTTTCTCTATTTCTTCACGAATTAAGTTTGCTTCATCTAAAACTGGTTTTGGAAATTCATACGGTAAATTATATTGTTTTACTAAACATAGCATATCCACACCTGCTGTATCTATATTTCCTATTACTTCAACAATTTTTCCTTCTGCATTTTTTCCTTTCTCTGGGTATTTTGTTATTTTAACTACTACCTTCTGATTATTTTTTGCTCCTTTAAAATTTTTCTTCGATATAAAAATATCTGTACCAATTTTTTTATCATCTGGAACTACAAAACCAAAATTTCTACTATTCGTAAATGTACCAACAACTCTTTCTACTTCTCTTTCAATAATTTTTATAATCTTAGCTTCTTGCTTATTATCGTAATTTTGTAATTTTACTAATACTGTATCTCCGGTTAATGCATTGTTTGTATTTTTTTGATGTACAAATATTTCTTCTTCTTCGCCTTCTATTTTTACAAAACCAAAACCTTTTTGGTTTTTAGTAAATTTACCTTTTTTATATTCATTTTCTATTAATATATATTTATTCTTTTTATTTTTTGATATTTTATATTCTTCTTCTAAAGCATTTAATATTTCTTTTAAATTATCTCTTTCTGATTTTGGCACCATTAGAACTTGTGCTATTTCCTTTTCTTTCATTGGCACATATTCTTTATCTTTAAAAAATTCTAAAATTTTTTCTTTCTTTTCCATTATCTCCTCACTATTTATATACTAATTATTTTTTTATTCTATGGTAATAAAAGGAGCACTAATATGCCCCTTTTATTTTATATATTATTTACAAATCTTTAAATTACATACATTATAGATAATGCAATTGTTAAAACTGCAAATACAACACCTAAAATAATCGTCCATCTTTTTAGCTTTCCTTCTGTTGTTCTTCCTTTATTTTTCTCGTAAAAATTACTTGTAGTTGAACCTGTAATAGCACCGCTCATTCCTGCATCATCCTTTGATTGCATCATTGTAATAATTATTAGTGCTAAACATACAACAACATACATTCCTATTAATATATATTTTACAATTTCCATTACAGTTCCTCCTTAACGTTATAACGTTAATATTTTAGCATAAACTTGCACAAATTGCAAATGTTTTTAGAAAATTCATATAATAATTACGCATATTATACAATAAACAATTATTTTTATTATATTTTTGGCTAGTATTTCATAGTTTACAAGTTTAATTCCATAATCATTTAGTTTATCATATTGCGAAATTATTTCTTCAATTTGCTCTCCGAGTTGCTATTTTATTTTCGCTTAAATAGTCATATGCAACATACCTTGCCTTAATCATTGCATCTGTTTCTAGAAAACTTCTAATACAATAATGTATCATAGCCATTATTATAAGTATATTTAAAAAAACTTCCGGTTCTTTTATAATACCTATTATAGTTAATATTGATATAATAATAAAATATAACATATAAATATTTGTATATATAAAGTTAAACCAAAGCATTTTTTTGTTTTGACAAGCGTGTATACATTCGTGTGCAATTGTTTGAATTCTTGTATATGAATCTCTAATATTTGCTATTGTTATTGTATCTGTTAAAATTATGTATAAACTTGTTTTACTTTCTTTTTCTTCTTTAATTTTTACTTTAGTATTATTAAATTTTTTTAGTATACTTTTACATATGTCTATATTTTCTGGAAATGCATTAGTTAAATTGTCTAGTTTTTTATTTTCACCTATTTGCTTTATTTTTTTTATATTCATTCCAAAAATTATAGCTAATACTATACTAAATAAAATACTAACAACAATTACAATAATATATTCCATTTGCTTTCCCCTTACACTGTATAAAATACTATTTTATTAAATCTTGTACAGAATCTGCAATAATTTTATTTACATCTGTTAAAAGCACATTAAATTTTAATTCTGCATCAAAGTATTGCTTCATAATATCATTTTGTACTAATTCTTTATACAAATTCTGCATATTAGATAATTTTTCTTCATCTTTTTGCTTCCCTTGTATTGATGAAACTTGTATATCAAAGTTTAATTTTTCAAAATTATCTAATTTTTCTTTTAATTGTGCATCTTCTTGTACTTTTTTCTTTAATTCTTTATAATTTTTATATTCTTCTGAATTTTTAATTTCATATGCTAATTTGTTTGCTGTATCATATATATTCAAAAATATCACCTCCTACAAAATAGAGCTGATAATTTTCATCATCAGCCCTTTTACATTTTTTGTTTTTATGCATATGCTTGTCTTTTTCTGAATGATAATAAATTTGTAATTTCTGTTTCTGTATTTCTTGCTCTTTTTGTTTTCTTGGCTTTTTCTTGTGCAATTTGATTTTTCTGTCTTTCTGCCATTGTTTGACAAATTGCTTTTTGATATATAAAATGTGTGTCTTGTGCTATTTTTGTCCAATTAAATTCATTTTTTACTTTAGTTTTTGCTTTTTTTACTACATTTTGAGCTAGTTCAGGATTGTGTAGCAATGCAAGAATTGAATCTGCTAATGAATTTGGATTACCTGCATAACTCTTCATTCCATCAACTCCGTGCTCAACTATTTCATTTAAACCACCTATATCTGATACTACCACTGGTGTACCTGAAAGCATTGCTTCTAATGCAACAATTCCAAAAGGTTCATACGTACTTGGAAATACTGAAACATCTGCACATTTATACATTTTGCATACTTCTTTTGCTTGCATATATCCTGTAAAATATACTTTATTTTCAATTCCTAAAGAAGCCACTTGTGCTCTTAATTCATCTAACATTCCACCCTTTCCAGCAATAACAAGTTTTGCATCATTATATCCTTGTAATATTTTAGGCATAGCGGAAATTAAATTTTGTACTCCTTTTTCATATACTAATCTTCCCATAAATAGAATAATTTTTTCATTGTCTAATGCATATCTTCTTCTAAATTCATAATCCCTTTCTACTGCACTAAACATATTTATATTAATTCCATTTGGCACAACATTAATTTTTTCAAATGGTAAACCAAATAGTGATTGCAATTCTCTCTTCATATAATTGCTATTTACAATTACTTCTGTTGATTCATATGTTAACATCCATTCTGTATCATTAATGTATCTTTGAGTTTCATCGTGTATTCCTGAATTTCTTCCAGCTTCAGTTGCATGTATAGTTGAAACAATTGGTATATCATATGCATTTTTTAATGATTTTGCAGCATATGCAACTAGCCAATCGTGTGCATGAATTACATCAAATGGTCCTTCTTTTGCTATTATTTCATTTGCTTTTGCAAGCATATTAAAGTTCATTTGCATTACCCAATCTATAAAATTATTCGGATTAATCATATAGTTATCTACTCTATATACATTTACTCCTTTGTCATCTTCAAAGTACGGTGTATTTCCTTCGTGGTAAGTAATAACAGTTACTTTATGACCATCTTTTATTAATCTTTTTGATAAATCATTTACTACTCTTGCAATTCCTCCAACTATTCTTGGTGGATATTCCCAAGTTAACATTAAAATTTTCATACACAAATGCTTCCTTCCACAATAATTTTCTTTTGTTATTTTTTCTAAACTTATTTTATACAAAAATTCGTTAATTGTAAATATATTTCTTATAAATTTCTCATAAATATACATTTATTTTTATTTTTCGTGTATTATCTTGTCCTAATTTGGATTTATAATGCAATTATTATTTAAATTCTTTTTTCAATTTTTACCGAAAGGTTATTTTTCGTGATTTTTTATTTCATTTTGTATTTGTGTTAAAAATTCCTTTATGCTAACTGCTCCAATATCTCCTTCTTTTCTTGAACGAACTCCTACCAAATTTTGTTCTTCTTCACTTTTTCCTATAACTAGCATATATGGTACTTTTTGTAATTGTGCTTCACGAATTTTATAACCTATTTTTTCATTTCTTGCATCTACTTCAACTCTTATTCCTGCTTGTTCTAGTTCGTATTTAACTTTATTTGAATATTCAATATTAGCATCTGTTATTGATAATATTTTTACTTGCACAGGTGCAAGCCATGTTGGAAATGCTCCTTTTGTTTCCTCAATTAAGAAAGCTATAAATCTATCAAATGAACCTAGTATGGCTCTATGAATTACCACTGGCGTGTGTTCTTTTCCATCTTCTCCTATATAAGAAAGTTCAAATCTTCTAGGTAGTAAGAAATCTAGTTGACAGGTTGATATTGTAATATCATGACCTAATGCTGTTTTTATTTGAACATCTAGTTTTGGTCCATAGAATGCCGCTTCCCCTTCTGCTTCATAGAAATTAAGGTTCGCTTCTTTTAAAATTTCTCTTAATTGATTTTCTGCTGTATCCCACATTTCATCATCATCAAAATACTTTTCTTTATCATTTTTATCTCTTAATGATAATCTAAAAGAATATTCTGTAAATCCAAAATCTTTGTATACTGAAAGTATTAAGTCAACTACTTTTTTAAATTCTTCTTTTATTTGGTCTGGTCTTACGAAAAGATGTGCATCATTTTGGCACATTTGACGAACTCTTTCTAAACCACAAACATTTCCACTTGCTTCGTATCTAAAATCATGTGCTAATTCTCCTATTCTTATTGGTAAATCTCTATAAGAGCGCATTTTATTTTTGTATATTAACATATGATGTGGACAATTCATTGGTCTTAATACCATTTCTTCATTTTCCATTTGCATAACTGGAAACATATCTTCTTTGTAATGGTCCCAATGACCACTTGTTTTATACAAACTAACATTGGCAAGAGAAGGAGTATATACATGACTATATCCCATCTTTACTTCTTTATCTTGTATATATCTTTCTAGTATTCTTCTTAATGTTGCTCCTTTTGGTAAATACATTGGCAAGCCTGAACCTACTAATTCGTGTGTCATAAATAATTCTAATTCTTTACCTATTTTTCTATGATCTCGTTGTTTTGCTTCTTCTAATAGTTGTAAATATTCATCTAACATACTTGCTTTTGGAAATGATATTGCGTAAATTCTTTGTAGCATTTTATTTTTTTCGTTTCCTCTCCAATATGCACTAGAAGATGTTAAAATTTTTATACTTTTTACTTTTCCTGTACTCATTAAATGTGGACCTGCACAAAGGTCTGTAAAATCTCCTTGTTTGTAGAATGATATTTCTTCGCCTTCTTTTAAGTCTTGTATTAATTCTACTTTATATGGCTCGTTTTGGTCTTTCATAAATTTTATTGCATCTTCTTTTGATAATGTAAATTTTTCTATTTCTAAATCTTCTTTGATTATTTTTTTCATTTCTTCTTCAATTTTTTCTTTGTCTTCGTCTGTAAATGGTTTTTCTACATCAAAATCGTAATAAAATCCTTCATCTATAGCTGGTCCTATTGCTAATTTTGTTTCTGGAAATAATCTTTTTACTGCTTGTGCCATTATGTGCGATGTTGTATGCCAATACGCTTTTCTTCCGTTTAAGTCACTATCGAATGTTAGTATATTTACTTTTGCATCTTCATTTAAACAGTATCTTAAGTCTTTTATTGTTCCATTTACTTCAGCTACTGTTGCGACTCTTGCAAGTCCTTCACTAATTTGTTTTGCAAGTTCTATTATTGATATGCCCTTTTCTACTTCTTTAATAGAACCATCTTTTAAAGTTATTTTTATCATTTTTAATACCCCCATTTTTACTTATTATTATTCAAGTTTTAAAAAAAAATAACACCTCCTACAAGTATATTTCCCTTGTAGGGGTGCAATTTTATTACACGGTTCCACCCTATTGTTTTACTTCATTTATGATTATAACGTAATCAACGTCTAGCTTTTACTAGAAACTTCGCAAGGTAGTTTTCGAGATATGTTTTCTTATAATAGCTTTCAGCCACGACTATTACTCTCTTTTAGAAACCTTTATCCTACTTGTCTTGCTTAACGTTTTTATTCATACATTTATATCTTACAACCATTTTATCAATTTGTCAATGTTTTTTTGTTATTTTTATTCTGTTACTAAAAGTTCTTGTTGCATTTCATATACATTTTGTTCTAGTGCATTAATTGTTTCTTGTTTTTCAAAGCTATGTACGAAATAACCTACAATAAATCCCACTATAAAAACTCCAACTACAAGCAGTGTGCTTTTTATCCATTGTTCCTTCTGATACATTTCTTTATCATATATTTTCATTTGCTTTCCTTCTTTCTTTATTTCTCATATCCAGGCTTTCCAAGTAAGCGAAACATATTTTTCTTGTATTCTTCTACTCCCGGCTGATTAAATGGATTCACTCCTAATACTTTTCCAGAAATTGCACATGCAAGTTCAAAGAAATAAATTAAATGTCCAATGTTTTCTTCATCTAATTTTTCCATATTTATACGTACATTTGGTACTTCTCCAAAAACATGCGCTTCTATTGTTCCTTCCATTGCTTTTTTGTTTATAAAATCTAACGTTTTACCAGCTACAAAGTTCATTCCATCTAAATTATCTTCATCTAATTTAATTGTAACATCACTATTTGGTTTTTCTATGTTTATTACTGTTTCAAATAAATTTCTTCTACCTTGTTGAATATATTGCCCCATTGAATGTAAATCTGTTGTAAAATCTACTCCAGCTGGAAAAATACCTTGTTGCTCTTTTCCTTCACTTTCTCCAAATAATTGTTTCCACCACTCTGTAAAATAGTGCATTTTAGGTTCATAGTTAACTAATATTTCTATATTTTTATAATTTTTATATAATATATTTCTTGCAACAGCATATTTGTAACATTCATTATATTTAAGGTTATCGTCTACATATTTATCTTGTGCTATTTTTGCTCCTAACATTAATTTATCTATATCAATTCCTGCTACTGCAATAGGTAATAATCCTACAGCTGTTAATACTGAATATCTTCCTCCTACGTTATCTGGAATTACAAAACATTCATAACCTTCTTCATCTGCAAGTTTTTTTAATGCTCCTTTTTCTTTATCTGTAGTACAGTATATCCTTTTTCTAGCTTCTTCTACTCCGTATTTAGTTTCAAGAAATTCTCTAAAAATCCTAAATGCAATTGCAGGTTCTGTAGTTGTTCCTGATTTTGAAATTACATTTATTGATAGATCTCTTTCTCCAATTATATCTATTAAATCGTTTATATAATTTGGACTTAAGTTATTTCCAGCATATAAAATCTGTGGTGTTTTTCTTTTAGAAAAATTATAGAATGTATGGGTTAGTGCTTCTATTACTGCTCTTGCTCCTAAATATGAACCACCTATTCCAATGCATAAAAATATTTCTGAATTTTTTTGTATTTTTCCGTGCTGCTTTTTTTATTCTTTCAAATTCTTGTTTATCATAATTTGTTGGTAATTCAAGCCAACCAACAAAATCTTTTTCATCATTTGCTTTTTCATGTAAATCTTTATGAATTCTTTTTACTTCATTTTCATATTCCATAATATCTTCTATTTTTACTTTTGCATTACTAAAATCCACCTTTATACCAGACATAACTTATCGCTCCTTTTTTTTTATTATATGTATATTTTATAATAAGTATTTGTGTAATGCAATAATTTTTGAAAAAAAATATTAGTAGGCGTTTCCTACTAATATTTTCTACTAAATACAATATTCATCTATTTTCTTTATTGCTTCTTTTGCTTCTATTTTCTTAGTTTTATACTGATTTATTACTTCTCTAATAAATTCATATTCTTCTGGGTACTTTTCTTTTACTATATTTGCATATCCTTCATTTACTAACATTAACATTAGTTCCATTTTTGCTCTTTTATTTGCTTCTTCTGTTTCTAACAATATTTCTAATTTGTCATATCTTTTTATGTATTTACTTCTTTCTTGATTATTGCCTACTTGTGGTTGCATTTTTACATAATATTTTTTCATTATTTCTTTTATTGCATTTTTTACTCCTTCTGGCAAATTCTTTTTTATTGTTTCTCCTTGTATAGATTCTTCATCATTTTCATTCTCTACCTGTTTATCTTCTGATAATACTATTTCACCATCTTCTGGTACTTCTGCTACTTGTGCCCAGCCTATTATTTCGTCCCATTTTCCTAAATCATATGCTTTTATTTTTTTACTTTTTAGTCTTTCTTTTATTTCATTTGTCACCCTATCTTTTTGTCCTTTTTCTTCTAATTCTTTTATTATTTCTAACGCCTTTTTATTCATTCTTAGTTTTTCATATATTGCTATTTTTATTAAATTATATTGTCTTTCTTCTAATGTATCTTTTATACGTTCTATTTCTGCTATTTCTGCTTCACTTATATCTCCTTTATGAATTTTTGCTCTTATTTTGCCTAATATATCTTCATCCTCTAATGTTGGTTCTTCTATTTGTTTATTAAATATTTCTGCTATTTCATTTTCTTCTTCTTCTTTCGATTTTGGTTCTACTTTCTTTCTTGAATTATTTTTTTCTAATTTACTTATTTTGCTAAACATTTTTTTTGCTTTTTGATAATCTCCTTTTTGTACATATAGTAAAGCTAACTCATTTCTTGCTGGTATACTTTTTTTATTACCTTTATCCATTTCTATACATTCTCTAAATAGTTTTTCTGCTTCTTCATATCTTCCTTGTTCTACATATAGTCGACCTAACTCTGTTCTTGCTGGTATACAATTTTTGTTATTTTTATCCATTTCTATGACTTCATTAAATGTTTCCTCTGCTTTTTCATATTTTTTTTGCTTTACATATACCCTACCTAACTCAACTTTTGCATATACATTTTTTTCGTCTATATTAATACATTCCTGTAATATTTCTTCAGCTTCCCCATATTTTCCTTGTTCTGCGTATACTCTACCTAGTTCTACTCTTGCATATACATTTTCTTTGTCTATATTAATACATTCTTGCAATATTTCTTCAGCTTTCCCATATTTTTCTTGTTGTGCATATAATTTGCCTAATTCTACTCTTGCACGCATATATTCTTCATCTATTTGTATGCATTCTGTAAACATTTTTTCTGCTTCTTTATATCTTCCTTGTTCTGCATATAATCTTCCTAATTCATTTCTTGCTGGTATATTTCTTTTATTTATTTGTATACATTCTCTAAACATTTTTTCTGCTTCTTCATATCTTCCTTGTTCTGCATATACCATACCTAATTCTACTCTTGCATATATATTTCTTTTTTGCATTTGTATACATTCTTTAAACATCTCTTCTGCTTTTTCATAGTTATATTGTATTTTATATATTTTACCCAAATAGAACCTACCTTTTTCCATATATTTACTATCTTCGCTTTTTAATAATTCTTGAAAATATATTTTAGCTTCTTTATATTTTCTCATTTTAAAAAGTTGTAAAGCTTTTCCATAATTAGAGCTTTGTAAAGCTTCTTTATAATACAAATCTTCTTTTTTTCCTGTATATCTACTTTGTTCTCTCATCATTTTACCTCCTTGTTTATGTTGACTATTTTATCATATTAGTTGTCATAATTCAATATTTTTATAAAAAGTATTCCATTTTTTTTATTTTTCACATATAATGTAAAAAAAATATAATTATATTTTTTATCTTATTATGCTTTTAGGAGCTGATAATTATGAAAAAACTTTTATTTAAAGGTTGCGCTACTGCAATCGCTACTCCTTTTTTAGATAATGGAGTTAATTTTGATGAATTTGGAAAATTAATCGACTTTCAAATTCTTAATGGAATTGATGCAATAGTGGTTTGTGGAACTACTGGTGAATCTGCTACTATGACTGATACTGAAAGAAAAGACACTATGAAATTTGCTATTGAAAAAGTTAATAAGCGTGTTCCTGTAATTTTAGGAACTGGTAGTAACTGTACAGCTACTGCAGTTGAACTTACAAAATATGCTGAATCGATTGGTGCTGATGGTGCTTTAGTTGTAACTCCTTATTACAATAAAACTACCCCAGCTGGCTTATTAAAACACTATGAAGTTATTGCAAATTCTACTAATTTGCCTATTATTGTGTATAGTGTACCAAGTAGAACTGGTGTTAATATTTCAAGTAAAACTTGCTTAGAGCTATCTAAAATTGAAAATATTGTTGGAATAAAAGAAGCTAGTGGTAATTTATCGCAAGTTGCAGAAATTGCTTCTTTATGCGGAGATAATTTACATATTTATAGTGGAAACGACGACCTTGTTTTACCTACATTATCTTTAGGTGGAAAAGGCGTTATATCAGTAATTTCTAACATTGCGCCAAAGAAATTTTCTAGTATGGTTCATTATTTCTTTAATGGTGAAATTGAAAAAGCAACTAAACTTAGTTTAGAAAGTATTGAATTGATTAATGCACTATTTTGTGAAGTAAATCCTATTCCTGTAAAAGAAGCTTTAAATATTTTGGGGTATAACTTTGGTATTCCAAGATTACCTCTTGTTAAATTATCTAAAGAAAATAGATTAATATTACAAAATGCTATGAAAAATTATGGCTTAATTTAAAATATTATTAAAATTTTTATAATATTAATTAAAAATTCTTTATTTCGTGGTATAATTAATATAGAGTTTATTTTTTAGGAGTTGAAATTATACTTATGCAAAATACTAAAGAAATTATAAATATTAATACTGATAGTATTAGAGAATTTGAATTAATAATTTATGATATTGTTAATAATGAAACTGTTTTACAAATGAAAAATTATTTGCAACATTACAATACTAATTGTTTTGACCATTGTAAAATGGTTGCATATTATTGCTATAAAATATGTAAAAAATATAACTTAGACTATGTATCTGCAACACGTGCTGCTATGCTACATGATTTGTTTTTATATAACTGGAGAAAACGTGAAAATGGTAGAAAAGGATTGCACGCCTTCACTCACCCTCATACTGCTTTAAAAAATGCATCTAACCTTTTTGAACTTAATGAAAAGGAACGTGATATTATTTTAAAACATATGTGGCCTGTTACACCAAAACTTCCAAAATATAAAGAGAGCTATATAATTACATTTGTAGATAAATATTGTGCTTTGCAAGAAACTATAAATGCATATAAATCTAAGAAGAAATTACAAATTGCTTATAGATATGCTTATGTATTTTTAAGTATGTTCATATTATTTAGGTAAATTCTTAATGAATTTACCATTATTTTATTAAGAAAAGAGGTTATTTTTATGATAAATGTTTTAATTAATGGTTGCAATGGTAGAATGGGACAAGTTCTTGTAAAAGAAATTGATAGATTTGAAAATTTATTTTTAGCTGGAGGCTTTGATATTAACGATGATGGTTTAAATGCTTTTCCTGTTTATTCTAATATTGATGATATACCTAATAATATAGATGTAATTGTAGATTTTAGTGTTCCTGTTGCTACTCTTAATATTTTAAATTATGCAGTAAAAACAAAAACCCCTATTGTTATTGCAACAACTGGATTTAATGAAGATGAAATTGCACATATTAAGGAAATTTCAAAAATAATTCCTATTTTTAAATCTTCTAATATGTCTTTTGATATTAATTTAATGAAAAAAATAGTTTCACAAGTTGCTACTTCATTGAAAGGAAACGATATTGAAATTGTAGAAACACATCATAATAAAAAAATTGATGCTCCAAGTGGCACTGCTATCTCTCTTGCAGATAGTATTAATAATGCTTTAGGAAATAATATGAAATATGTATATAATCGCCACGATATACACGAAAAAAGACAACCTAATGAAATTGGTTTTTCTTCTATTCGTGGTGGTAATATAGTAGGCGAGCATTCTGTTCTTTTTTATGGTGCTTATGAAACTTTTGAAATAAAGCACACTTCATATTCACGAGATGTTTTTGCTGAAGGTGCTTTAAAAGCTTGCGAATTTATTATAGGAAAAAAAGCAGGTTTATATGGAATGGATGATATGGTTTAGAATATATTATCAAGTGTTACTAGTTCCTTTTCTTCTATATGTTCTAAAATATATATGCATTTATCTATTACTTCTAAACTTTGTGAATATTCTTTAACTTCAATAAAACTTTTTACAGAAGTTAAGGCAGTATTCACTTTTTCTATTTCATTATGTTCAATATAATATGCTATTGTATCGTCTTCTTCTTCCCATTTATTATATGCTTCTTCAGAGTGAGAACATACCTTTTCGTAATCTGGATTTTCTTCTAATACTTCTTGCCTTAAATTTTGCAAAATTTTAGTTACATTATCTACTGATTTGCTTGTATTATTTTGTGTTATATAGTTTAAACCTATAATTAATGTTAAAATAATTATGCTAATTACTAATTCTTTACGCATAATTTCCTCCGTTTCACTAAATTTTATTTACTTTTTTCTTTGCCCTGACAAAAAAACTGGCCTTTACCATCGATTGTTACAATTAATGCATCTTCTGGTTTCATATTGAATTTTTCCACTTGTTTTTGTAACCACTGATAGTTTTTACCTAATGCTTTAAGATTTTTATACATTACTTTTCCATCTACTACTAAATCATATGGTATTCCCTCATAATCTGGATTTATATTAAAATCTTCTGGTGTAGTTGTTCGTTTATTTGGCTTCTTTATTACAGTTACTTGACCACTCGTTTCTAATATTGCATATTCTACATCTCCAATATTGAAAACATCGTTATCTCTTAATCTTTCTTCTAATTCATTAATTGTAAATCTTTCTTTTATTAATGCTTTTTCATCAATTCGCCCTCTATATATTAAAATGCGTGGTTTTCCACAAATTATTTCTCTTGCTTTTATACTTTTTAAATTTATTGCAGATATTGCTAAATGGATTATTAATAAGCCCAAAATTGGTATAATTCCTCTTGAAATTGGTATCCCTGTTTCTGTCATTGGAATAGATGCAAGGTCTGCTATCATTATTGCTATTGCTAGTTCAAATGGTTGCATTTGCCCTATTTCTCTTTTTCCCATAAATCGCATTACTACTAATACTATTATGTATAAAATTATTGACCTTATAAATGTTATAAGCATTTTTATTTCCTCCTTTTATTTTGTTATAATAATATTTTTTACAAAATTTTTTTTATTATACTTATATAAGCTTGAATAATTTTATTTTTTTTGTGAATAATATCATTATGAACTACAAAAATAGCATAATTATATAATCTTTTTTAGGAGGTTGTTATAATGGATAATGAAAAAAGTAATGTTCAAAGTTCAAGTTCAACAAGTACTGTAGGTCAAATTGTATGGAGATTTGTAGCTAGTGCTATTGTTCTTGCAATTACAGCTTTCTTTACACCCGGATTTAGTATAAACAATATATGGTCTTTAGCAGTTGCTGCTGTAGTGCTTACAGTAATAGATTACTTAATTGTAAAATTTACTGGCTTACACGCAAGTCCTTTTGGTAAAGGTTTCGTAGGTTTTGTTCTTTCTGCTATAGTTTTATATGTAACACAATTTTTTGTTGCAGGTTACGCTATTTCGTGGATGGCAGCTATTATTGGGGCACTTGTATATGGAGTAATAGACTATTTTATTCCTGGTGATAATAAAGAATAAAAAATAGAAAAAGCATAAAAAATTATTATGCTTTTTCTATTTTTTATTAATCACTTAGTTTTACAACTACTGTTCCATTTATTATTTTTATGCTGTCTTTTTCTGGATAATAAGTCATATTTTTATATTCTTCTGTTTCAAATATCTTTTTACTTTCTTCTTCGTGTTCACTTACTAAGTTTAAATTTGCACCAATATACTCATATAACATTTTATTCCAACTATCTAAGCTTCCCCACCATATTGGTGGTTTATATGAAATAAAGCCCCAACCCCTATCAAAAACTTTTTCTGCCTCTATATTTGTAATATATGCGTTTAAATATTTATTATTTTCTAGCCCTCCTAACAATAATACTGGCATATCAACTTTATAATCTTCTAATTGTTCTATCCTTGTTACTAATCTATTTGTTGTTGCAGTAGCTCCGTTTTGCATTTTTTTCATTCCTATGTATGATGCATTGTCTTGCCATATGTATATCCATATTACAGCTACACTGCATATTGCTACTATAGTTTTGCAAATATTAAACATAGAATCTTTAGGTATCATTTCTAATATTTTAAAGAATATTGGAAATATATAAATCATAGAGCATGCCATAAGTATATGTATATCCACTTCTGGCAATATTAGTTCTATTATTCCAAAACATACTGGAATTATTAATATTGAAATTATTAAAATTATAGTATTAACAATATTTTTATATGTTTTATTTTTTATAGTAATATATAATATTACAGTTACTACTGCAATAAAAATAATGGCATAAAATATGTTTGTTCCCCATATTGTGTTTGGTATCATTTTATCATTAAAAAAGTAGTTGAAGAAACTTTGATATGCTTGTGGAATTAATTCCAGCAAACGTCCTATTGTTTGTAATCCAACTTCATTTGCCCCACTATAGTTTGCTGGTTGTAAGTTTGCAATTAATAGTGCAATATGTGCGAATAAGAAAAATAACGCTACTCCACTTACTCCCATTAGTATATATCGTAAAACACTGTTTAATATTTGTTTTTTATTAACATTATTAAATATATCTATTATTATCATAGCAATACATAATACCATTGTTACAGATAAGTATGTTTGATACATTCCAATTGATAATGCTATTAATAATCCACTTACTAATATTATTGATTTTTTATTTTCATATTTTCTTACTAAAAACACTGCTAGTGTTGCAAGGAATAGTCCTAATATATATGCATCTGAGCAATAAAAAAATGTTAAAGTTGCAGATATATTTGGTGCTACTGCAAATATTATTGCTAATAAATATTTAAAATATTTACTTTTTATTTTGAACATTGCTATTATTATATTAACTGTTATGCCTAACAGTATACTACAAATTAATGTTGATAAAATTGGGGATACTATATTTCCTCTTATTAGTTGCATAAAATATAATCCAAATCGTCGTAAACATATTTCCCATACATCTGCTTGATGATACATACTACTTAGTAAATTGTCTGCTCCTGATATGTTCCACGCATATAGTTGAAAATGTACTATCATTGTTGTTAAGAATGTTACCAAAAATATTGATATTTTTTCTTTATTTATACTAATTTTTATATCTTCTATATCTTTTTTTAATATTCCCTTCACTTTCTCCATAAATATCACCTTTGATATTTATAACATACTAGTTAACTTTTTACAATAACTTTATTTAAATTTTATGCTTATAAATTACACAACTTTTATGATAATCCCCAATAAAATTTCCAAAAAAAGATTATGAACTATTTTGTATTGCTTATGTTTTAGGAATATATGTTAATGATTTATTAAAAGATATTCGAAAAAAATTCGGTTAGCTAAACCTCATAAAGTAACTAGCTTGTATCAAAAGATACAAGCTAGTTATAACGATTATTTCATTGGCTGGGCTAGCTAGATTCGAACTAGCGCATGCCAGAGTCAAAGTCTTTGAAATTGTTTGCTTTATACTGTTTCTTAACATTTTTAATGTTTTTTAAAGTATTGATTTTTAAGGTGTTTTAGCGATTACAATTTCTATTTTTTGATTTAACAATATTTATAGTTTTTTGAATTTTTTAAAGATTTTGTTAGACATTTGTTAGACCAAAATCT
>CANRAM010000025.1 GCA_947628605.1 uncultured Clostridia bacterium
AAATACAAAAGATAAAATTAAGAAAATACAAAAGATGAATGTAACTAAAATAAAGAAATCACAAAAGAAAAAAATATAAAATACAAATCAAAAATTTAAAAATAATTAACCAAAGTAAAAGATAATAAAAGTACAATCGAAGAAATAAAAGGGAAAACAAAAGAAGCGGTAAGAATGCAACAGTTGGTATTACATAAAATACCAACTGTATTTGCCTATAACAAAAACAAGAGGTGCATATTATTGGAATTTAATCATAAGCCAGTACTGTTACAAGAATGTATTGAAGGTTTAAACATAAATTCTAAAGGAATATATGTTGACGGAACAATTGGAGGAGCAGGTCATAGCAAAGAAATAGCAAAAAAATTATCTAAAGAAGGATTATTAATAGGAATTGATAGAGACGAAACAGCATTACAAGTAGCAAAGGAAAGATTAAAAGAGTTCTCAAATGTAAAATATGTAAAAGGAAATCACGATGATATAAAAAATATATTACAAGAATTAGAAATAACTAAGGTAGATGGAATCCTACTAGATTTAGGAGTTTCATCATATCAAATAGACACCCAAGAAAGAGGATTTAGCTATATGCTAAATTCAGAACTAGATATGCGAATGGACCAAAATCAAAAGCTAACAGCAAAAGAAGTTGTAAATACATATAAAGAAGAAAAACTTGCCCAAATTATATTTGAATACGGAGAAGAAAGATTTTCAAAACAAATAGCAAAACAAATAGTACAAAAAAGAAAAAATAAAGAAATAGAAACAACAAAAGAATTAGTAGATATAATAAAAGAAGCAATTCCATATTACGATAATAATGCAGGTCATCCTGCAAAACGTACATTTCAAGCAATACGTATTGAAGTAAATAATGAAATAGAACCATTATATAATACTGTAACGAATAGTATAGAATGCTTAAAAGCAGGTGGAAGACTATGCATAATAACATTCCATTCATTAGAAGATAGAGCAGTAAAAAAAGCATATAACGATTCATTACGGAAAATGTACGTGTCCTAAGGATTTACCATATTGTATATGTGGAAGTAAACCAATAGCAAAATTAATTAACAAAAAACCAATAGAAGCAACTGAAGAAGAAAAAAGCAACAATTCAAGAGCAAAAAGTGCAAAATTACGAATACTAGAGAAAATTTAAAAATACGAAAGAGTAAGGAGGTGAGATAACGTGGCATATAGAAATAAGTATCAATATGAAACAAGTCCTAGAAAATTAAAACCAGAATATGAGCCAATAAGAAAACAATATCCAAAAAAGAGTACAGCCAAAAAAACAAATAATAAAGCAAAATCAAAAGTACAAGTAAACAAACAAAAGAAAAGACATACAAAAATAATGCTATATGTAGCAGTGGGCTTTGCAATACTTTTTGCCATAAGTTATCGAAACTCCATAATAGATGAAAAATTTTCAGAAATAAAAGCACTAAAATCAAAATTAGCATCAATAGAAAAAGAAAATGAACAATTAGAAGTAAACATAGAAAATAATTTGAATTTAAAAACCATAGAACAATCAGCAAAAGAGAACTTAGGAATGCAAAAATTAGACAATTCACAAACAGTATATGTAAATTTACCTAAGCAAGATTATGTAGAACCAGCAACAGAAGAAATAGTAGAAGAAGATAACACAAATTGGTTTCAGAAAATTATAAATTTTATAACAGGGAAAAAGTAAAAGCAAGTACTATTAAAGGACTTGCTTTTAACTAACCATAGCAGTAATAAAAAAATCTTTTTTCTATATAATTATAATAAGAAATAGAGAAAAGGTGATTATATTATGTTAAATAATTTGAATATTAGTCGAAAAAAGAGAATAATGTATATGATGTTTGTAACATTTATTGTATTTGTAATGTTAACTATAAGAATAGGATACATACAATTCATTGATGGAGAAGAATTAAAAGCTATGGCATATAAACAACAATCGTTAGATAGAAAAATAAATCCTAAAAGAGGTACAATATATGACGCGACGGGAAAAAATATATTAGCAGTAAGTGCAACTGTAGAAACAGTTACAGTAAATCCAGTTAATATAAAGGAAGATGAAAAAGAAAAATTAGCTAAAGCATTTAGTGACATATTTTCTTTAGACTATGAAACTATGCTAAAAAAAGTAAAAAAGAAAAGTTCTATAGAAACGATAGTAAAAAAAGTAGATAAAGAAAAGACAGATGAATTAAGGCTATGGATGAAACAAAACAATATAACAAGTGGAGTAAACATAGATGAAGACACAAAAAGATATTATCCTAATAATGAACTAGCATCGCATTTTATTGGTTTTACAGGAAGTGATAATCAAGGATTAGATGGAATTGAGGCAAAATATGAAGA
The DNA here is from genome assembly GCA_947628605.1 of uncultured Clostridia bacterium. Lineage (GTDB taxonomy): Bacteria > Bacillota > Clostridia > TANB77 > CAG-508 > RGIG8482. The sequence continues at coordinate 2,386 of CANRAM010000025.1, forward strand.
TGTATTAAAAGGTAGTCAAGGTAGAATTATTAGAGTAACAGATGCAAAAGGAGGAGAAATTGGAAAAGAAGGAGAAGATTATATTTCAGCAATAGACGGAAAAAGTATAGTAACATCAATAGATATGACAATACAATCTATAGCAGAAAAATATTTAAAACAAGCGTGTATAGATAACGAATGTACAGACGGTGGAAATATAGTTATGATGAATCCTAAAACAGGTGACATACTAGCAATGGCAACATATCCTTCATATAGCTTAAATGCACCATATGAAATTACAAATGAAGAAATAAAAAATAATTGGGAAACATTAACTGCAACGCAAAGAAGTGAAAGTTTACAAGCAATGTGGAGAAATAAAGCAATAGCAGATACATACGAACCTGGGTCGACCTTTAAATTAATTACATCTTCAGCAGCGCTTCAAGAAGGCATAACAACAACCGATAAGCAAGGAGAATTTTCGTGTACAGGAGGAATAGAAATAGCAGGAGTACGAATTAAATGTTGGAGATACTATAGACCTCACGGTGCAGAATCCTTAAGAGAAGCTTTAATGAATTCGTGTAATCCTGTATTTATAGGTTTAGGGCAAAAGATTGGTGTTAATAAATATTATGAATATTTAAATAAATTTGGCTTTCTTGCTAAAACAGGAATAGAACTTCCAGGAGAAGCAAAAGGAATATTCTTAAAAGAAGATAAAGTAGGTCCAGTAGAACTTGCAACAATATCGTTTGGTCAAAGATTTGAGGTAACACCATTGCAAATGGTAACAGCTGTATCTGCAATTGCAAATAATGGTGTAAAAATGAAACCAAGAGTAGTAAAACAGATAATAGACGAACAAACAGGAGAAATAGAAGAAATACAACCACAAGAAACTAAAAGAGTTATAGATGAGCAAACAGCAAAAGATGTACTAAGTATGATGGAAAGCGTAGTTGCAGAGGGAACAGGAAAAAATGCAAGTGTAAAAGGATTTAGAGTAGGAGGAAAAACAGGAACATCAGAAGATGGTGTAAACACAAACAAATATGTAACATCATTTATAGGAGTAGCACCAATATCAGACCCACAAGTGGTAGTACTAGTAACACTATATAATCCAACAGGAGAGGGAGGACACCAAGGAGGTGCGTGGTTAATTTTAGCACCACAATATAAATTTACGAAATTTTTTTGTCAAATAAATGTTAAATAAATGTTAAATAAAAAAATTGTGGGAAAGAATTTACAAAATTAAGAAATTATGTTATAATAATAACGGAATATTTATATGAAAAGGGGGATTTGAAGTGAAAGAAAATATCATAAATAAAAAAGAAAAATTACTATTTTTAGCAATTACAAGTCTTGTTTTATTGTTAATAATATTTTTATCACTTGAAGGCATAGTAGAAAAATTAAATATTGCGGAACAAAGTTATACTGCAAAAATGGAAGAAAAGAATACAAATAACGATGATGTAGCAACAATTAGTTCATCTGATGAAATGTGCAAATTTTTATCAGACATCGAGTATGATAAAGAAAAATCATCAGTAGGTTGGGGAAGTATAACATTAGATAGCAACTTAGAAACACAGTATAACAATGGATTAATTACATTAATAGTAGAAGGAAAAAATAGACAATTTTTAAAAGGTATATCAGCACACGCTAATTCAACACTAATTTATGATATAAGTAAATACAGTTTTGATAAGTTTACTGCCTATGTAGGTGTAGACCAAAGTCGTGCAGATAATGGAAACGGAGTTAAATTCCAAGTATTTACATCAGAAAATGGAACAGACTGGGATTTAAAAAAATCATCAAGTAAAGCTCTAAAGGGAACAGATAATGCAGAATTTTTTGAAGTAGAACTTAATGGAGCAAAATTCTTAAAGTTAGTTTGTGACCAAAATGGAAATAATGCATCAGACCATTCAGTATGGGCAAGTGCAAAATTAATAAAAAACGGATATGTAGAAACAGAAGGCCAAATAGTAGACTTTATTAAAACAGTAGAAGAATATGATAACGAATTAAAAAATTTAAGTACAGAACAACAAATAGGTGAAAAAGAACATATATTATTAAAAAGAGAATTTGTAAAAAATGTTGGATATGACCTATTACAATCTATTGTGGGGTTAGATACAAAATATAAAGATGCAGTAGAATGGTTAATGAATGATAAAGAAAATCTTAAATTATATGTATTAGGTGGAGCACCAGACGGAGGAAGTTACTATAACTCAATAAAAGAATTATCAAAACTTTTGGAAAAATACAAAGGTGACTTCGACAATCAAGAAAAAACAGGAAATAAATGGAATGCTGACTTAACAAAAGGCGAAGTTTATAAAAAAATGGTAATAAGTTTATCATTAACACACGCAACAAAAGTTGGATACTGGGCACAAATAGACCACCCATCGAATAGGTCAGATTCTGGAGAACGTTATAGAATCTACAAAGAGTTATATGATGGCAACAAATTTAAAGTATCTGATAATCAAGACCAAACAGATTGGTACGAAGCACTAACAGTTGAAGAAATGCGTTATGTAATGAATAACATTACAGATGATGAAGAGCTTATTTGGTTTAATGAATATACTCAAACAAGAATTAATAATGCTCTTAAAGAAAATCCAAAAGCTAACCCAGAAACATATTTGCAACCACACACATACATAGCATATGTATGGCCAGATTTTGAAAACCCAATTTTCCATAGCCAAAACGAAAAAGACAAAAAGTACTGGGATGATTTATTCGATGGAATATTTACAAAATATAAAGTAACATATAGTACAGAAAAAGACCACGTATATAAAGCTTGGATGAGTATGAGAAATAAATATGGAACAGGAGCCGTTTGTGGTGGTATTTCAAAATTAGGATGCCATATTCGTGCAGCTCACGGAACTCCAGCATCAGTTATATGCCAACCAGGTCACGCAGCAATAATTTATTATAGAAAATACGATGATGGCAAAGGATACTGGTCTATGGATAATGACGTATCAGGTTGGGCACTATCTGGAGCATCTGAAAAAATGCAAGTAAGAATGCCACTAGGTTGGGGTAATGAAAGCTTTGTTTCAAATTGGCAAGCAACATATATTCATTTATCACAAACAGCAATTAATGATGAACAAAATCGTATACTAGCAACAGAAATTAATATGACAGCAGACTTATATAAAGAAGATGCTAAGAAACAACAAGAAATATACAAAAAAGCATTAGAAAAACAAAAAATCAACTTAGATTCTTGGTGGGGATTGATTAATGCATACAAAGCAGATGACACAAAGAAAGAAGAAGACTACTATAATTTAGCAAGCGAACTTGGAGAAGCACTAAAACCATTCCCATTACCAATGAAAGACTTATTAAACCAAATTAAAGATAAATTTACTAGTGTAGAATACAAATTTAAATATGGTCTATTAGAAGGAAAACTATTAAATGAAGGAAAAGTTTATGAAGCAACAGATGTAGTTTTACAACCAAGTATAACAAGAACAGAAGCTACATACCTACTAGGTCAAACAGACACAACACTTGCAACATTCTCATTCGACGGAGAAGATGCTGGAAAAATAGTTTTATCAAATCGTTTCGACGATACTGGTGTTCGTTGGGACTATAGCTTAGACGGAAAGAAAACGTGGAAAGAAAAATCATTTAATGCAGATGAAGTACACAAACTACATTTAACAGCAGATGAAATAAACTCAATTACAGCTGAGAATGACATTTACATTCACATTGTAGGAACAGATAGAGAAAATGAAGCAAACCTTTATAAAATAGATATTCAAGAAGGAACTGCTTTAAAAGACTTATATGCTAACGACCTAGAAAATAGAGTAGTTGGTATAAATATGGAAACATCAGAATGGAGATATACAGAAAACGATTCTTGGACACCTTACAGCAAGAGTACACCGGACTTAACAGGAGATAAAACAATACAAGTAAGAGAAGGTCCAAAAGGAACAAAATTAGCAGGCCCTGCCTCAGAAATGTATAAATTTACACAAGATAATCAACCAGAAGATAGAAAATATATAATGGTATCAGAATTATCTATTAAAGATTATTCTAGCCAATCTAAAGATAGTTCAAGACCTTTCTATGCACCTTGTGCAATAGATGGAAACATACATACATTATGGCACACTGATTTCGCAGTGGATATAAGAAATTTAGAAACAAATCCATATATAGTTATAGAATTAGATGAGCCAAAATATATATCTGCATTAGAATTTATACAAACAAAATATAAACAAAAAGATGGTACAATTAGAACAAATGACCCAGATGTTATAAAAAATGCAACTGTGTATGTTAGCTCAGACGAAATAGACGAAGAAGGAGAAGATGGCTGGAAAGCAGATAAATTAAATTGGACAGAAGCAGGAAAAATAGAAAATTGTACAGAATATGGTAAATTAGAAAGCATAGAATTTAAAGAAAGTATAAAATGTAAATATATAAAATTAGAACTTAATAGAGATGATATGTTTACATCAATAGCAATGCTAAACTTATTTGAAGATACAACAAAAATTGATAAAACAAAACCAACAGCTGGAATATACTATAGTACAACAGAAAAAACAAGTGATTACGTAATTGCAAAACTTGTTAACCCAAGTACAGAAATTGAAATTACAAACAATGGAGGAAGCGACACATATATATTTAAAGATAATGACGAATTTACATTTGAATTTAAAGATAAAAACGGAAATGTAGGAACAGCCATTGCAAAAGTTACTTGGATAGATAAAAAAGGTCCAGAAGCAGAAGTAGACTACGAATTAAAAGATAACAGATTAAGTATACTTCTAGATAGTATAAGCGAAGATGTTTACCTATTAGATGAAGAAGACAGAAAAACAAATTACATTGAAGTAGAAGATGGTAAAGTAAAAAGCATTCAGTTCCTAGATGGAGAAGGCGATGTATATAAAACAGCAGAAATTGATCAAACAGAAAAAGACGAAGAACATAAGGAAATTACTTATAAAAAAATTACATATAAAAATACAACAGGAAGAGCAGAAAATGTTGCTGAATATGTAACAACATTTACAGACGGAAAAATGGAAGAGGAATTTTTAAATGAAAATGGAGAAAGCGTAGAAGTATCAGATGAAGATAAAGAAGTGTTTAGAAGATTGCAACAAGTAAAAACAAATCCACTAGAATATACATTCGAAGATAGTGGAGATTACCAATTCAAGTTCCTTGATAAAGCAAGTAATATAGCATTTAAGAGCATAAAAGTAGACTACTTAGAAAGTGGTAATGTAATGGCAAGTGATATGTCATACGATATTACAAACATAACAAATCAAAATGTTGTTGCAACTATTAAACCATATATGCTTACAACAAGTGGCAAAAAAGAAGAACTAAAAATAGCAAACAAAGATACAAATACGCATACATTTGAAAAAAATGGAGCCTTTACATTTCAATATAAAGATGCAAATGATGATGATAACATAGAAGTTAAAGAACACGAAGCAAAAGTAAATTGGATAGATAAAGAAGCTCCAACAGCAACAATAGTATATAGCACAGAGGATGAAACAACAGGTGCAGTTACAGCAAGTTTAGTAGATGAAAGTGAAAAAATAGTAATTACAAACAATGGTACAAATAGGGATTACACTTTTGATAAAAATGGAACATTCACATTCGAATTTGAAGATACAGCAGGAAATTTAGGAACAGCAGTAGCAAAAGTAGACTGGATAAAAGAAGAAACTGACACTCCAGATAATCCAGATACTCCAGATGAAATAGTTGTAGGAGATGCAAATTCTGATGGAGAAATTTCAGCAACAGATATTTTATGGATTAAGAGACATTTAATAGCAGGAGACAAAAAAGAATGGATTTTAACAGATGATAAATTTAAAGCAGGAGATATTAATAAAGACAATAAAATAACAGCAACAGATTTATTACTAATGAAGAGATTAGTATTAAAACAAATAAATGAAGAGTAATATTTTAAAATTAATATTTAAATAATTAAATTAAGGAGAAAGGGTATGAAAAATAGTATAAAAATTTATAGCATAATTTGTATAATACTAACTACAATTGTTTTACTTACATCAAATGTATGTGCTGCAAATGATAGTTTTAAAACAAAAATGACAGTAAGTAATTCTACCGTTACAAAAGAAGATGAATTTACAGTTGCAATAGAACTAAATAGTATTAATATTGAAAGTGGCGAAAAAGGAATAGGTGCTTATACTGCTAAATTAGATTATGATTCATCTGTCTTAGAAATTGAAAAAACAGACGGAGCAGGAAGTTGGGAAGACCCTGTAGTAGAAGGAAAACTTATAGTAGGAAATACAAGCGATGGCAAAGTTGTAAGTAATACAACTCAAATTGGAACAATCACTTTTAAAGTAAAAGATAGTGCAAAAATAGGAGAAACAACCATTAGTTTATCAAATTTTTATGGTTCGAATGCAGTAGATGATATACTAGGAGAAAGCAGTTCTGTTAAGGTGAACATAGTAGATAACAACGGAAATGATAATAATGACGGAGACAGTAACCAAACAGGAGACGGAAGCAATAATCAAGAAGGAAATACATCTAATACACAAGATGGTAACCAAAATTCAAATGGAGATAGCAATGGAGATAGTAATAGCGGAAGTCAAAATGGAAATGTAGGTTTAGTAGGAGATAATACAGGAAATAGCACAAATGGAGGAAGCGGAACAACTGGAGTTAGTAGTACAAACAATGGAAGTACTTCATATGTAGGAGGAACAACAACTAAACAAGCTCCAAAATCATTACCAAAAACAGGAGAATCAAATATAGTGATTTATATGCTACTTAGCATAAGTTCTATTATAGCAATTAGCTACTTAATAAAAATGAAATCACTTGATAAATAAAAAAATTAGAAGTTAGTTAACGCTAACTTCTAATTTTTTTGCCTAAAATTTTTAATTAGTAATAAAATACTTTTTTTAGAATAGACTTTCAATATATAATTAAAAACAAGGAGAATATATGTTGAAAGAGCAGAGTAAAAGAATAGAAAATTTGTATAATAGTATAAAGGTAAATGATATGTTTGTAGAAATGCAATATTCAAACAATAATAAAAGTTTTTCTGAATGTATATTAAATATTTTGAAAACAAAGATAAACAATAATTAGCAAGGAGGAAATTATAACAGTGTCTGGAAGAAAATCAAAATATAATTTAGAAAAACTAAAAGGAAGAAAAGCTAAAATGTGGTCTGTTGCAGAATATATAAGATTATCGCAAGAAGATAATAATATACGGTGAAGACAAAAAAGAAAGTAATAGTATAACAAGTCAAAAACAATTATTACAAGAATATATTTGTGAATATGATGATTTAATTTTATACGATGTATATGTAGATGATGGATACACTGGAACAGATTTTAACAGACCAGCATTTCAAAGGCTATTAGAAGATATGCGAAATGGTAATATAAATTGTGTAGTGGTAAAAGATTTATCAAGACTTGGTAGAAATTATATAGAAGTAGGAAACTATATAGAGCAAATATTTCCATTGTTTAATGTTAGATTTATATCTATTAATGATAATATAGATAGTTTTAAAAATCCAACAAGCACAAATACTATTTTAGTACCATTCAAAAATTTAATTAATGATGAATATGCACGAGATACTTCTGTAAAAATAAGAACAGCACTAAATGGAAGAAAGAAAAAGCGGAGAATTTGTAGGAGCATTTCCTGCTTATGGATATATAAAAAGTAAAGAAGATGCACATAAATTAATTATTGATGAAGAACCAGCAGAGATTGTAAAAAAAATTTTTAAATGGAAGGTAGAAGAAGGAATAGGAAATTTAGCAATATGCCATAGATTAAATAATATGGGAATATTAAATCCTACAGGATACAAAAAGAAAAAGTTAAATCAACATTATAACAATTATAAAGTAAAAAAAGATGATTATTCGTGGACCCCATCTACTGTTAGAAACATATTAAAAAACGATATTTACATAGGAAATATAACTCAAGGAAAAAGACGAGTAAAAAGTTATAAAATACATAAAATAGAACAAGTTCCACAAGAAGAATGGATTACTGTTGAAAATATGCACGAAGCAATTATAGATAAAGAATTATTCGAAAAAGCACAAAATTTAAGAAAAATAGATACAAGAGTGCAAAATACAGGTCAATTAAGCATATGGGCAGGAATTTTAAAATGTGCAGATTGCAAAATGGCAATGCACAAAAAATGTTGTATAAATAGTAAAGGTAAAAAATATCAATATTATATTTGCGGTACATATAGAAAAAAATCAAACAAATTATGTACAAGTCATACTTTAAAAGTAGAAGAATTAGAAGAAGCAGTGCTAACAGCAATTAGACTTCAAATAAAATTATTAATTAATACAGAAAACATCTTACAAGAAATAAATAAATATAACAAAAAGAAAATAGCAAGTAATAACATAGAAACAATTAAAAAATCAAAAGAAATAGAAATAGAAAAAATAAACAATTTAAAAAAAGGATTATACGAAGATTGGAAAAGTGAATATATATCAAAAGAAGAATATTTAGAATATAAACAAACATATGAACAAGATATAAAAAAAATAAAGCAAACTATTACAAGTTTAGATAAACAAAAAGAAAAAGAAGAAAAAGTATTAAGTAATAACAATAAATGGATAGAAGACTTTAAAAAGAATAAAAATATAACTAAATTAGATAGAACTATAATTCAAGAATTAATAGATTATATAGAAATACACGAAAACAAAAAAATAACAATACATTTTAAATTTATGAATGAACTAAATGTGGCGACAAAATTATGTAAGGAGGTGAGTGGGTAACTTTAACAACACACATAAAACTACCTTGAAAATCAAAACTAGAATAAATTATTAAGTCATTTAAAGAGAGATTTTTGCACTCTTTAAATAATGCAGAAAATATAAGATAGCAATTATTGTTAAAATTATTTTTTTATGATAATATTAAAATATATATTAGATAAAATATATAGGAGAAAAATATGTTAAAATTAAAAGAAATTGAAAAATATACAAACGGAAAAATAATATGTGGAAATAAAGAAACAATAATTAATAATTATTGTTTGACACAAAAGATAAGAGAGATGAAAAACTATTTTTTTATTCCAATCATATTTAGAAAGGTTAATAGAGAAAATTATATTATAGATCATATAAAAAATGGTTGTATAGGTTTTATGATAGATAAAAATTCCAAAAATAAAGCAGAAATAGAAAAAGTAGCTCAAGAACTTAATCCTAATATTTGCATTGTAGAAGTTGAATCAGTTAATGAGGCAATATACAAGATAGGAATTAAATGTAGAGAAAACAATATTGAAAAACCAATTATTGCTGTAACTGGAAGTGTAGGGAAAACAACTCTTTGTAGTTTGATATCACAAGTTTTAAAAACAGAAATAAATTTACTACATGATTTTAAAAATGAAAACAATAATACAAAAAGCCACATTTCTTTAAGTTATTTGTTTTTAGACAATTACGATATGGCAGTAACCGAAGTTGGTATTAGCGATTTTGGAAAAATGAGTGATTTATCTAAACTAGTTCAACCATCAATAGCAGTTATAAATTCTATTGGAACATCACATATTAATAAGTTAAAAACTAAAGAAAACATTTTAAAAGAAAAATTACATATAACAGATTATATAAAAGATAAGAAAATATTATTTTTAAATTATGATGATGAATATTTAAGTAAAGTAAATCAGTCTGAAGATTATGAAATAAGATATTATAGTATAAATGATGCAAAAAACATTAATAGAATTGATGGAAAAATTAGTTTTGACACTAAGATATATGGAATAGATACAAATTTTAAATTGAATCTTTATGAAGAATATAACATAAGAAATGTTGTTTTAGCAATAAAAATTGCTGAAATATATAATATAAAATATGAAAATATTGTAAAAGCCATAAATGAGTTTAAGTCAGTAGATGGTAGATTTAAAATATTAAAGAATATAGATAAAAATATTATATTAATTGATGATATATATAGTTCATGTTTTGAATCTGTAAAAATGGGATTAGAATCGGCGAATAAAATAAAAAGTAAGAGGAAAATAGCAGTTTTAGGTACGATAGGTGCTGCACCTACATTAGAAGAAACTTCTAAAATACATGAAGAAATAGGTACTTATTTTAATAAATTGAATTTCGATTATATATATTTAATAGGAGATTTTACAAAGCATATTTATAGGGGAGCTTTAAATGTTTTAGAAGAAAAATACATAAAAAGATTTAAAACTATTGAGTTACTAATAGAAGATTTAGAAAAAAACATTGAGGAAGGAGATTTGATATATTTTAAAGAGTCAGGTTTCCAAAATTTCGGTAAAATTATAGATGAATTAAAAAATAAATTTGAAATAGATTAATGAAATTATTTTTTTGCAAAATTTACCCATTTATGATTTTTCAGAGATATGATTAAGTAGAAGGACAATTTGTAATAAAACTTTTTTAAATGAACTAAATGTGGCGACAAAATTATCCAAGGAGGTGCTGTTGCAGCACCAGTAGGAGGGCAGGTTTTAAGTGAAGTATTACCATATCTTGAACTTACAAAAGACAAAGATGAAGAAGAAAATTTAGAAGAAGTAGAAGTTAATGAAATTAGAGGAATGAATTTAAAAGAAGCAAAAAAATTATTGAAAGAAAATGGATTAGAAATAGAAACAAATATAGAAATAACAGATATGAAAGAGGAAGAATTAATTATAAAAGAACAAATACCTAAACCAGGAATAAAAGTAAAAAAAGGTTCTAAAATAAATGTAGAAATACAAAACTAAAATTAATATTATCATTTATAAGTAAAAATTTGCTAAAAAACTATACAAAATTAAATTTTAGTTATATAATAATCAAGTAAAAGTGTAAATCTAGGAGGTTACTATGAATTTAAAAGAAATTTTAGTAGGTATAGACGGAATAAAAGCTAAAGGAGAACTAGAATTAGATATAACAAATGTAGATTCTGACTCTAGAAATATAAAACCAAATGGAATGTTTATAGCAATAAAAGGATATGAAACAGATGGAATACAATATATTCAAAATGCAATAGATAATGGAGCAAAAGTAATAATGCTACAGGAAGATGTAAACTTTAAAGAAATTAATATTCCAAGTGATATAACAATAATAGTAGTAAGTGATACAAGAAAAGCACTAGCAATTTGTGCTTGTAATTTCTATAATAACCCATCAAAAAAATTTAAATTAATAGGAGTTACAGGAACAAAAGGAAAAACAACAACAACATTTATGATTAAAAAAATTTTAGAAAAGCAAGGAAAAAAAGTAGGCTTAATAGGGACAATTGCAACATATATTGGAGATAAAAAGTTAGAGGACAGTTCAAGAACTACACCAGAAAGTATAAAACTACAAAAAATATTTGCAAAAATGGTAGAAGAAAAAGTAGATGTAGTAGTTATGGAAGTGTCATCACAAAGTTTAAAACTAAACAGAGTATTTGGGTGTGATTTTGATATAGGAGTATTTACAAACTTCTCGCAAGAGCACATAAGTAAAAATGAGCATCCTGATATGGAAGATTATTTTAACTCAAAATTAAAATTATTTGAAATGTGTAAAACAACATTTACAAATGCAGACGATGTATATGGTGCAAAAATAGCAAGAATTGCAAAAACACCAGAAATTACAACATATGGGATAGATAATTTCTGCCATATACTAGCTAAAGATATAACAATAACAAATTCATATGTAGATTTCAAAGTAAAAATAGATGGCAAAAACGAAAGGGTAAAAACTTGTATACCAGGAAGGTTTAGTGTATATAACTCACTTGCAGCAATATGCGTAGCAATGAAATTAGGAGCAAATGCAGAACAAATAAAAGAAGCATTAGTGGAAGTAAGAGTTCCTGGAAGAAGTGAACTTGTAGATAATAAAAAAGAATTAACTATTATGATAGATTATGCACACACGCCAGAAAGTTTAGAAAGCATATTACAAGCAGTAAAATCTTATACAAGAGGAAAGGTTATTAGTGTATTTGGATGTGGAGGAGATAGAGACCATATAAAAAGACCATTAATGGGAGAAGTATCAGGAAGAATAGCAGACTATACAATTATAACAAGTGATAATCCAAGAACAGAAAATCCAGAACAAATAGTTAAAGATATAGAAGTAGGAATAAAAAAGACAAATGGTCAATATACTTGTATAGTAGATAGAAAAGAAGCGATAAAAAAAGCAATAGAAATGGCAAATAAAAATGATATAGTAGTTCTTGCAGGAAAAGGTCACGAACCATACCAAGAAATTAATCATGTGCAATATCCTTTTGATGAAAGAATTATTGTAAAAGAAATAATAGATAAAATGTAAAAAAATTAATGAATACCAACATAAAAAAATAAAGGGTGAGAAAATTGAACGATTTTCAAATAAAAATATTAATACTATCCTTTATAGCAACAGTTGCAATGGGAATACTTACAATACCAATATTAAAAAAATTAAAAATAGGTCAAATTGAAAGAGAAGATGGTCCAGAATCGCACCTAAACAAACAAGGAACACCAACAATGGGAGGAATTATTCTTATAGCATCTATTGCAATATTAATAGTATTTGTATTTTTTCGTTATGCAAAAAATGAAATAGAACTAGCAAAAAAACTAATTCCATTAGCCATAATGTCATTAGGCTTTGGTGTAATTGGGTTTATAGATGATTTAAAAAAGCTAGTATTTAGAAATACAAAAGGTTTAAAACCAGCATACAAAATGTTAGGATTATTAGGTGTAGCAGTTATATATGTTATATATCTAATTAAAGTAATAGACTTAGGAACAGATACATATATACCAATACTAAAGATAAGTATTAATTTGCCAGTATGGATATACATACCATTTTCAATATTCGTTATATTAGGAACAACAAACGCAATAAACCTTACTGACGGAGTAGACGGTCTTTGCCCTACAATATCTGCAATAATTATTACGTGCTTAACAGTAATAGGAATTATATATGATGTAAAAGAAGTAGTTATATTTGGAACAATAGTAATAGGCTCGTGTCTTGGATTTTTATTATTTAATATGCATCCAGCAAAAGTATTTATGGGCGATACGGGGTCACTTCTTTTAGGAGGAGTAATTGTAGCAATAGCTTTATATTTAAAAATTCCACTTTTATTAATAATTATAGCATTAATTCCAGTACTAGAAACACTATCAGTTATACTACAAGTGTTGTATTTCAAAAGAACTGGAAATAGAATATTTAAAATGGCACCACTACATCATCATTTCGAATTATCAGGTTGGGGAGAAAATAAAGTAGTGTCAGTATTTAGTATTATTACACTAATACTTTGCATTATAGGATTAATGACTATATAAATAGGGAGGAAAAAATTTAAAAAATGAAACAAAACCAAAAAAGTATAGCTATGCCAGAAAAACCATTTGATTTTATTCTATTTATAACAGTATTAGTATTACTTGCAATGGGCATTGTTATGGTATTATCAGCTAGTTCACCACAATCGTTAGCAGAAACAGGAAGTAGCTATGAATATGTAACAAAGCAAGCAATATTTGCAATAATAGGTATTGTATTAATGCTTATTATTTCAAAAATTGATTATAGAATATATAAAAAATTTGCAAATATAGCATACATAGGTTCAGTAATTGTATTAGCAGTTGTACCATTTTTAGGTTCATCAAGTAAAGGAGCTACAAGATGGTTAGATTTAGGTTTTGTAAGATTTCAACCGTCAGAAATTGCAAAAATTGCGTTAATTATATTCTATGCATCGTGGTTAACTAAAAATAGAGATAAAATAAAAACACTAAAAACAGGTTTTATAGTACCATTTTTATATCTTGCACCAATAGCATTAATACTAGTATTTTTACAAAATCATTTAAGTGTTACAATAATCATTATTGCAGTAGTATCAATAATGATGTTAATGGCTGGAACAAAAATGAAATATTTTGTTACATTTGGTAGTATAGGAGCAGTAGGCGGAGTTGGATTATTATATGCAATTGCAAAACTTACAGGAGGAGAAAGTGGAGGATTTCGTTTAGATAGAATAGTAACCTTCCTTAATCCGTGGGCAGATATAAGAGGGGACGGCTGGCAAGTAGTACAAAGTTTATATGCAATTGGTTCAGGTCGGATTATTTGGAGCAGGATTAGGCGAAAGTAAACAAAAATATTTATACATACCAGAGCCACACAACGATTTTATATTCTCAGTTCTAGCAGAGGAACTAGGTTTTATTGGATGTGTAACAGTTATAGTATTATTTATGATATTTATATGGCGTGGATTAGTAATAGCTATGCATTCAGAAGATATGTTTGGAAGTTTAATTGCAGTTGGAATTACATCACTTATAGGGCTACAAGCAATAATGAATATAGCGGTTGTAACATCATCTATGCCGAACACAGGTATACCATTACCGTTTTTTAGCTATGGAGGAACATCACTTGTAATATTACTATGTTCAGTCCGGCATACTATTAAACATTTCAAGACATACCAAAAAAGTGTGAATTTAGGAGGTAGAAATGAAAGTAGTTATAGCAGCAGCAGGAACAGCAGGTCATATAAATCCAGGTATTGCAATAGCAAATAAAATTAAAGAAGAAAAACCAAATTCAGAAATTATATTCTTAGGAACAAAAAGAGGTTTAGAAAATGATTTAGTACCAAGAGCAGGATATGAATTAAAAGTAATAGAAGCATATGGATTAAGTAAGAGAATAAGCTTACAAAGTATAAAAAATAACATAAAAACCATAAAAGGAGTTTATCAAGCACGAAAAATAATAAAGGAATTTAAACCAGATATTGTTATAGGAACAGGTGGGTATATTTGTGGAGCAGCAATTTTATCTGCAAAAAAATATCATATACCAACTATGTTACACGAAAGTAATGCATTCCCAGGAAAAGCTGTAAAAATGCTCGCTAGTAAGGTAGATACAATTTTAATAAGCTTTGAAGATGCAAAAGAAAGATTAAAAAATGCCAAAAATATAGTTCATACAGGAACGCCAAGCAAAATGAAGGAATGTTCATTTACTAAAGAAAAGAAAAAAGAAATACTAAATGAAATTCGGATTAACTGATAATAAACCAGTAGTACTTATTTTTGGAGGAAGTCAAGGAGCAAAAGCTATAAACGATGTTGTTACAGAAATAATAAATAAGAATATGAATAAAAAATATCAAATATATTGGGCACCAGGACCAAAACAATATGAAATAGTAAAAAATGAAATTAGTAACTTTGATAATTTGCAAGGAATAAAAATAGTTCCATATATATACAATATGGAAGAAGTTATGAATGTATGTGATTTGGTTATTGCAAGAAGCGGAGCGATGACAATAACAGAAGTATCCAATGTAGGAAAACCAAGTATTTTTATTCCATTACCAAATGTAAGTAATAATCATCAAGAATACAATGCTAAAGTTTTAGAAAAAGTTAATGCAGCTAAAATTATATTAAATGACGACTTAACAAAAGAAAGATTAAATGATGAAATTGAAAGTATAATTTCGAGTGAAAGTAAAATAGAAGAAATGAGTAAAAACGCAAAGAAAGTTTCAGTTAATGGAGTTGAAGATAAAATATATGCTGAAATTGTTAAATTGGTAAAATAAATACTACTAATTTTTGCAAAGTTTTTATTTTTTTAAGTTTCGGTATTTTTTGAAGATATAAAAAAATTTAATAAAAAATAAGGAAAAAACCTCATTTTTTTGATATAA
>CANRAM010000026.1 GCA_947628605.1 uncultured Clostridia bacterium
CATAAAAGGGGGAATGCAATAAGTAAATCCTTTATCAATCATAAAGTCTCTTGCGTATGATATAACACTAGAGTGTAAGCGAGCAATATCTCCCATTAAATAGTAAAAACCATTTCCAGCTACTCTTCTTGCAGAATCTAAATCTATTCCATTAAGTTTTTCCATTATATCAGTGTGATATGGAATTTCGTAATCTGGTACGAAAGGATTACCATACTTTTGTAGTTCAACATTTTTTGAATCATCTTCACCTATTGGAACAGAGCTGTGTATTATATTAGGTATTTTCATCATACGAGATTTTATTTCTTCGGCATAATTTGCTTCTAATTTTTCATTTTCAACAAGTTGTTCATTGATAGAGTTTACTTGCTTTTTTATTTCCTCTGCTTCGTCTTTTTTTGATTCCTTCATAAGAAGACCAATCTTACTACTTAAGCTATTACGTTCAGAACGAAGTTCGTCTCCTTTTAATTTTATTTTTCTATTTTTTTCATCTAATTCGATAATTTCATCAACTAAAGAAAGTTTGTGGTCTTGAAATTTTTTGCGAATATTATCTTTAACTAGTTCTGGGTTTTCTCTAACAAATTTTATATCTAACATAAAAATTCCTCCTAATTTTAAATGCAAGTAATTATATTATAATAGTTATTCTAGCACATAATACCGAAGAATACAAGCTTTAAAAGAATTTTTCAAATTCATCTTTTGGTATAGGTTTACTGTAATAATAGCCTTGAATAATATCACATTTTATTTTTTTAACAAATTCTACTTGTTCTAAATGTTCAACACCTTCAACAATAGTTTTACAGCCTAAACGTTTTGCAATTAAAGTTATATAGTTAATAATATTTTTATTACTTTGTAAATCTGCTTTATCAACAAAAACTTTATCAATTTTTATAATATCAATAGGCATATTTTGTAGCATACTTAAAGAAGAATAGCCTGTACCAAAATCGTCTATTGAAATTGTAAAACCTTGTTGCTTAATATTGTTTAGAATATCTAAAATGTCTATATCTTTATCAACAGTAGCACTTTCGGTTATTTCTAAATCTATTTTATCGTGTTCAATTCCGTATTTATCTGCAATTTGTGCATATTTGTTAACAAAATTTTTATTAACAAAATGTTCTTTTGAAACATTAATAGAAATTGTTGGAGTAAATCCGTATTCTTTTTTCCAATTAGCCATATCTTTACATACTTGTTCGAAAATATATATATCTAATTTTAGAATAAATTTATTTTTTTCGAATAGAGGTATAAATTGATTTGGTGGAATAAAAGTGCCATTTTTATTCCAACGAACTAAAGCTTCAGCACCAGCAAGTTTTTCTGTATCTGTAAAGAATTTTGGCTGATATACTACTTTAAATTCATTATCCTTTAAAGCTTGTTCCATTGCAGTTTCAATTTTATGCTCTTCTATTAATTTATTTTCTAATTCCTCATCAAATATATAAAAGTTATTGTGAGACTTTCCTTTTATTTTTGCACGTGCAATATATGATTTATCTATTAATTTATTAATGTCTTTATCACTTAATTTTATCTTATATATTCCAACAGATAAATTTAAATGTAAGTTTGTATCGTCAACTGTTATATTTGAAATTGTATTAATCACATTTTTCATTAAAGTTTTTATGCTATCTGAATAGCTAAAGATAGAAACGAAAACGTCACTATACATTCTACAAGTAATATTATTGGCAGGTAATGTAGTTTTTAAATTTTTTGCGAATGTTCGTAATAAGTGATTACAAAATTCGTATCCATAAAGGTTGTTAAGTATATTAAATTTACTAATATCTATTGATATTATATACCTATTGTTAGCAGAATTTTTTAATAAAGCAGTACTATATTCTTTAAAATAAAGTTCGTTTCCAAAAGCTGTTACAGGGTCTATATAGGCTACTTTGTATACTTTTTTAGTTTCACGTTGGTTAGAAATATCAATGTATATACATATAGCTAATATAATTAAGTTAATGAAAAGGCATACACCAAAAGATATTCGTAAGAAGAAAATTAATTCTTCAGCAATAATATCGTCTGGAGCAATACTTACCACATACCAATTATTAACATCTACAGGTGTATAATTTATAAAGTAAGTGTTTTTATTAAGGTTTATATCAAAAGTTCCAGATATATTATTTTTGATGTTTGTAGACATATCTGTAATTTTACTTATACCACTAGATGTTAAAGAATAGTTAGCTTGAATAAAATTATATAGGTTTACTTTATTTTCTTTTATAATATCAAATGAATCAATTAGAACATCTCCATTATTATTAATTAAATAAGTGCCACCTTGACCATCAAATAGTTTACTTACCAATATATTTTTATAATCTTCTGTATAAATAGTTGCACAAAGCACTTTTGATTCCCCATCTAAATGTATAACTTTAGAATAAATATTTACTTGTGCATCAGATACAACACTAGGTCTATCCTCTGATAAATAAACATCATTATGTGTAAAAAATTCATTTATATTCTCATAATTTTCAATAGTATATCCATCGCTTGTAATACCATTACCGTTTTTATCTACAATAACAAGTCTACAAAAATGATAAGTACTTAAATCGTCTCTATAACTATCAAAAATTTGATCTGCCGTTTTTAAATATCCTTTATCAACAGCATCTGCAATTATTTGCACAAATCTTTTATGCTCATTTATTGCTAAATTTAGCTGAGTAGCAGTTCCGAGTACTAATTTCAGATAAGTTACTATAAATGTTTTCATAAGTTAATTGTCTTACATATTGAATACCAAAATACGACAATAATAGCGTAATAATAAAAATAGGAAGTATCCAACGTATATTTAATTTATAATGCTTCAAATTTGTTAAAATAAATTGATTCATTTGTTTCATAAATATTTCATCTCCCGACATTTTTCATATGTTCGTATAACAATATATAGTAAAAATGAAAAAAATTCAATATATTTTATTAAATTGATGTGCATACAATATTCTAAGGGGGGTATTTGTATGGGGCAAAAAGGATTGGATTTTAAACATAAAGAAGTGGTAAACATTACAGATGGCAAAAGACTTCGGATATGTGCAAGATGTGACAGCGGATTTAGAAACAGGAGTTATAACATCTATTATTGTGCCGGGAAATAATAAGATACTAAATATGTTTGCTGGTAATAATGATATTGTAATTCCGTGGAAAAATATAAAATGTATTGGAGATGATATTATTTTAGTTGAAATATAGAGGAAAAATATAATTAAAACAATAAAATCAAAAAAATACTAAAAAAACTATTTTTTTTAAGTATTTTTTTTGATATAATACAAACATCAATAAAAAAGGAGCGATATTTGTGAATAAAAAAGTAAAAATAAGTTTTAATATAATTGCTATAATATGTATTTTATTATTTTGCATAGCAATTACTCCAGTTACATTACAAAATGATACATTTTATACAATAAGAATAGGAGAGCACATACTAGAAAATGGAATAGATATGCACGACCCATTTTCTATACACGATTTGCCATACACATATCCTCACTGGTTGTATGATGTGTGTATATATTTAATATACAGTGTATTTGGAATGACGGGAATATATATTTCAACAATACTTTTAACTTGTATATTAGGAATATTAATGTATACTGTAAGTAAAAAAATAGTAAAAAATGATTTAGTATCATTCGTATCGGTAATGCTTATATTATATGTATTAATAGTATTTATAGCGGCAAGAGCACAACTATTAACATATATAATGTTCACATTACAAATTTTATTTATAGAAAAATTCATAGAAACAAAGAAAAAAAGATATGCCATTGGTTTAATTATACTTCCAATAATAATTGCGAATGTACACTCAGCGGTATGGCCATTTTATTTTGTGCTATTCTTACCATATATTGCTGAATATTTAATAGCTGTAATATTAGACTCACATTTATATTATAAAGCATCAAATAAAATATTAAATATAGCTAAAAATTATTTAATTAAACATAATAAAAATAAAGAACTAGTAGAAAAAATAGAAAATAAAATAAAATATTCAAAAGAAAATTTTGAATTATTTGTAAAAAATCAAGCAAAAAGAAGAGAAAATCCATACAAATTAAGAATTGTAAGAAAAGATAATGTAAAATGGTTAATTTTAATTATGGTTATTTGTTTATTTACAGGCTTTTTAACCCCAATTGGAGACACACCTTATACATATCTTATAAAAACACTTCAAGGAAATACAACAAAAAGTATAAATGAACATTTACCATTGGTTTTAGCGGAATCAAAAGACACAATTACAATAATAGCTGTAATATTAGCAATATTAATATTTACAGATGTAAAAATAAGACTAAAAGATTTCTTTATGCTAGGTGGTCTAATAGCGCTTACATTTATGTCTAAAAGGCAGTTATCAATGCTTGCGTTAATAGGTATATATTCAATAAACAAATTACTATGTGATTTGTTTGATAAATATGACCCAGAAGGAACTGAAAATTTTATTAAAATGATAGTAAGTGGATTTGGAAGGGTTATTACACTACTACTAGTAGTGTTAATAAGTATATTATTTTATAGGCAAAAGATAAATGACAAATACATTGATGAAAAAGCATACCCAATTGAAGCAGCAAAATATATTAAAGAAAATATGGATTTAGAAAAAGTACGTTTTTATAATGAATATAATTATGGAAGCTATTTATTATATGAAGGTATTCCAGTATTTATAGACTCGAGGTGTGATTTATATACACCACAGTTTAATGGTGATGAAAATAAAGATATATTTAGCGATTTTGTTAAAGTATCTGCTTTAAGTGTCCACTACGACACAATTTTTGATAAATATGATATAACGCATTTAATAATACCTAATAATGCAAAAATGGATTTATTCTTAAGTAAAGATGATAATTATAAAGAAATATACAAAGATGAACACTTTAAGATATATGAAAGATTAAATAAATAAAAATATAGGGAGATACTAATATGGAGCAAAAGAAAAATAAAAACTTACGTTATGGTATAATTATTTTTATAATTTTATTATTAGTTGACCAAATAAGTAAACAAATAATGATTTCTTATTATGAACATATAAATATAATATCAGGAATTTTAGAGATACAAGTTGAACACAACACAGGCGGAGCTTTTGGAGTAGGGCAACAAAGTACTGTGATGTTCATCATTGCAAATATTGTTGTTTTAGGGTTAATTATAAGATTTATTTATTTACAAAAGAATTTTATGGACCGAAAAACACTATACACTCTTTTTGTTATATTAGCTGGAGGATTTGGCAACTTAATAGATAGACTAATAAGGGGATATGTTGTAGATTTTATAAAAATATTTCCTAAAACCAACTTTCCAATATTTAATTTTGCAGATATGTACATAACATTAGGATGGATATTATTAGCTTTAATTTTTGCTATATACACATATAAAGAAATAAAAGTAGTAAAAAAATAAAGGAGAAAATATGAGGGATACAATAACAATATTAGGAGTACCTATAGATAGAGTAACAAGAAATCAAGCAGGAGAAATAACAGAAAATTTAATAAAGCAAAGTAATAAAACGTGTAAAATGATATTTGCTCCTAATGTAGAATTTATAATGACAGCACAAAAAGATAAAGAATTTTTTGAAATTTTAAAACAATCAAGTCTTTCTACACCAGATAGTGTAGGAGTAATGATAGGAGCAAAATTACAAAAAAAATATTTTCCAGAAAGAATACCTGGTCAAAGTTATTTTAGAAAAGTAATAGAACTAGCAAATGAAAAAGGCTATACAATATATCTATTAGGCGGAAAAGAAGGTGTAGCTGAAATTACAAAAAAAAATTTACAACAAGAGTTCAAAAATCTAAATATTGTAGGAGTACATCAAGGATATTTTAATGAAGAAGAAGAAAAAGAAATAATAAGAGAAATAAATGAATTGCAACCCAATGTATTATTTGTAGCATTAGGAGCACCTAAACAAGAAAAATGGATACAAAAACACAAAAATGAACTAAAAGTGGATGTTGCAGCAGGTCAAGGTGGAACATTTGATTATGAAGCAGGGATAATTAAAAGAGCGCCAGTATTTATACAAAAAATAGGTATGGAATGGTTATGGAGACTATGTAAACAACCAAGTAGAATAAAGCGACAAATAGTATTGCCATTATATCTTATAAAAATTGTATTTAAAAAAGATAAAACAAAAGGAAAATTTGACGAAATAGAAAATAAAGGAGAATAAATTGAAAGAGTTCATTGTACAAGAGGAATATGTAAAACTAAGATTGGATAAAATAATTGCAGATAAGTATGAAGATTTATCTAGAACTAATATACAAAAATTAATTGAAGACGAAAAAGTTCTTGTAAATAACAAACCTTCTAAAGCATCGTATAAAGTAGCAAAAGGTGATATTATTACAGTTGAAGAAATACAACCAAAAGAAATTTCATTAAAACCACAAAATATACCTTTAGATATAATATATGAAGATAACGACATTATTGTTATAAATAAACAAAAAGGGCTAGTAGTACATCCTGCTAATGGAAATCCAGATGGCACACTAGTAAATGCTATAATGTCTATTTGTAAGGATTCACTATCTGGAATTGGAGGAGAAATAAGACCACGGAATAGTACATAGGTTAGATAAAGATACATCTGGTTTAATAATAGTTGCAAAAAATGATAAAGCACATATTAATTTAAGTGAACAAATAAAAAATAGAGAAGTAAAGAAAACATATTTAGCATTGGTTAGAGGTGTAATAAATGAAAATGAAGCTACTATTAATATGCCAATAGCAAGAAGCACAAAGGATAGAAAAAAAATGGCTGTTTCAAAAGACGGCAAAAACGCAATTACACACTTTAAAGTACTGAAAAGATATGATAAATATACATTTATTGAAGTTAAAATTGAAACAGGAAGGACACATCAAATTAGAGTTCATATGTCACATATAGGATATCCTATTGTAGGGGATGCAGTATATTCTAACGGAAAAAATCCTTTTAATGTTTCTCGGTCAAATGTTGCACGCATATCATATAACTTTTAAACATCCTATAACAAATAAACAAATGGACTTAAGTGCGCCGTTGCCACAGTATTTTATAGAAGTATTAGAAAAATTAGATAATAATTAAAATATTACTCTACTATCATTAAAAACAATAGTAGAGCAATTTAAAGTTCGCACGTAAAAATGCGAAAAATCTATATAAACTTTATACTCCTAGGAAGTATAAAGAAGCTAAAAGCAAGCTTGTATAAATAGTATATGTAAAAATTATAAATATGTTACATATTACAAGGGAGAAATAAATGGAAAAAGTAAGATTACAAAAATTTATGGCAGATTGTGGAATTGCATCAAGAAGAAAATGCGAAGAGTATATTTTAAATGGAAAAGTAAAAGTTAACGAAAAAATAGCAAATACTTTAGGAATAAAAGTATCTTTAAAAGATAAAGTTGAATATAATGGTAAATTAGTAAAACCAAAAAAAGAAAAAATTTATATTTTGTTAAACAAGCCAGTAGGATATGTAACAACAGCATATGATGAATTTTCAAGAAAAACTGTGTTAGACCTAGTAAATATAAATGAACGAGTAGTACCGGTAGGAAGGCTAGATATGAATACTTCTGGTGCATTACTTTTATCAAACGACGGAGATTTTATATATAAAGTAACTCATCCTAAGTATGAAATAGAAAAAACTTATATTGCTACTGTTAATGGTATTGTAGAAAAGGAAGAAATAAATAATTTGCGAAACGGAGTGCAAATAGAGGACTATGTAGTAAAGCCAAAAGTAAAAATTATTAAAAAAGATATAGAGAAAAAAAATACAGTATTGCAAATAATTATTCACGAAGGGAAGAATAGAGAAGTAAGAAAAATGTGCGAAAAAATAGGTCATAAGGTAATAAAACTTCATAGAAGTAAAATAGGAAACTTAGAGGTAAGTAATTTAAAATTTGGACAATGGAGATATCTTGAAAAAAAAGAGATAGACTTACAATTGAATTATTAAAATATAAAAAAGCAATAAATATAACACTAATAGGGGAAAGTAGAAGCTATGAATATATATGTAAAATTGAACGAAATAATAGAATATATAGAACAACATTTAGAAGAAAAAATAGATAACAAAGAACTTGCAAAGATGTTAGGAACAAATGAATATACTTTTCAAAGAGTATTTTCTATAATATGCAATGTGTCAATAGCTGAGTATATAAGAAATAGAAGACTATCAAATGCTGGTCAAGAACTTTTTTTGAACAATAAAAAAGTAATAGATATGGCAATAAAATATGGGTACAATAATGCCACAGCATTTTCGAGAGCATTTGAAAAATTTCACGGAATAAAACCAAGTGATGTAAAGAAAAAACCAGAGAAGTTAAAAATGTATACAAAAATATACTTTAGCGAAATAAACGAAATAAATAAGAACGTAGAGTATAAAATTGTTCAAAAAGAAGAGTTGATTTTATATGGAAAAAATATAAAAACAGATAATATAAATATAAAAACAGATGCACCGAAGTTATATAAAGACATTAATGCACAATACGGAAAGCCAGAATATGGAATGGTAGAGTATGAAGATAAAGAAAGAACGTATGTAAAAGCATATTGGATATTATATAGTAAAAAGATAAAAAACTTAGAAAAAAAGGTAATTCCAGAAAGTAAATGGATTTCTATAAGGATAAATTCGCAAGAAACGAAAGATATACAAGAAGCTTCAGATATATTTTATAAAAATTTTTTACCAAGTTGTAAATTTACATTAAGGAATTTACCAGAAATAGAATACTATCATAATGAAATAACAGATTTTTTAATCGCAATAGAAAGCTGACTTTTTTTGAAAAGAAAAAGTCAGCTTTATTATAAGAAAAACTAGTATAATAAATTAAAGAGGGATTAAAAATGAAAAGAAATCTATTTGAAATATATTTAACAAGTGAATTTGTGCAAAGTGAGGAATGGTTAAAATTTTTATTAAAAATATCTAAGATAAATGGAAGATTTAGTTGCTGGAATTTATGGGTATATATTGAAAACAATGTATTAAGATATTTTGTTGAAACAAAAAGACTATTACCACCAATTCTAGGAGATTTAGGAAATTTCTTAATTAAAAAAACAGATATTCAATTAACTCAAAGTAGTAAAAAAGGAATGCCATATATATTAACACATAATTATAAAACACTATTAGACCTATATGATAAATTTGATACAAGAAAATCGCAAAAAATAAAAAAAATTAAAATAACTTTTTATCCATATAAGTCAGATAATTATTTATCAACAACACATATATATTTAAAAAATGAAGATGGTCAGGTTATAGAAAGGAAAGTATTTCTTAACGATGCAATCCATAAATTTATAAGTGTAGATTTTGATAAACATATAAGATTTTTCTATCAAAAAAATGAAGCAAAATATTTAGATACAAACAAAGTAATAAATGTATTAAGTAGTGATAAAGAAAATGCTATACTAAAGGCAGATGTATTTCCGTATTTACAAGAAGAACTATACTTAAGCTATAAAAACTATGACTTTGCAAAGCATTCCATAGTAATAGGAGCAAGTGGTACAGGAAAATCGAAATTAATAAGTTCTATTGTAAAAAATTTATCACGGAAATAGTCAAAATAAGCTAAAATATAAAGTTGTAGTAATAGACCCTCATGCAGCAATTGAAGAAGACATTGGAGGCCTAGCTGATACAAATGTAATAGATTTTAAAACAGAACAAACAAGTATAAATTTATTTGAAAACACATATGAAGACATATTATCAATTACAGAATCAATAATGTCTATATTTAAAAATATTATTGCAGATAGATATAATTCCAAATTAGAAAGAGTACTTAGATATAGTATTCATCTTTTGTTAGTAAAAAAAGAATTTAATTTAGTAAGTTTAAGAAAATTATTAATAGAAATAGAATACCGAAATAAAGTGATAAAAGAAGTAGAAGATATAATAGAACCTAATATAATAGAATTTTTTAGAGTGGATTTTAATGAATTAAAAACCACATCATATCAAGAAGCTATATCACCAATAATTTCTTTTATAGATGAAATGCAATTATTACCCGCTATGGGAAAAGCAGATATGGAAAAAAGTATACGACAAGAAATAGGAGAAAATTTTGTAACAATAATATCATTAGACCAAATAACTTTAGGATTAAATATTACAAAAACAATAGCAGGTTTTGCAATGCAACAAATATTACAATTAGTTCAAGCACATAGTTTCGATGAGCATATAATTTTAATAATAGACGAAGTAGCATTAATCGAAAATCCTATATTAACGAGATTTTTATCTGAAGCTAGAAAATATAATCTTTCACTAATTTTAGCAGGTCAATACTTTGAACAAATTAGTGATAACCTACAAAAAGCAATTTTTACAAATGTAGTAAATTACTTTATTTTCAGAGTTTCAAAAATGGATGCAATGATTTTAGAAAAAAATATGCAAATGGAAGTTGCAGTAAGAAATTCAGTTATAATAAGGTTAAAGATACTTTCTGAGTTAAATGATAGGGAGTGTGTTGTAAGAATTTCAAAAAATGGAAGAATGCTTACAAGTTTTAAAGCAAAGACTCTTGATTTCGTATCAGTGCCAAGGAAGAAGAACTATAGTTCTAAAAAAAGTGTTAGAACTGAAGATAAAGCAAAAAAGAAATCATTTTGTATCGATACAGCAAATACACTAAGAAACATAATGATTCAAAATTCTAGTTCAAGAAAGAAGGTAAATTAAAAGTGAATGATAAACAATGTAAAAAAGTGCTAGATGAAATATTTATGGGAATTTTTGAAGAAAGTTGTAATCTAAATATAGAAGAAGTATTATCAGAATTTGCTTTTGACGTAAAGTTACCGAATAAAGTAATAGATGCAGTTGACGGAAAAGAAACGTGGGCATCTTCTATAAATTCAAATAAATATATAAGTCAAACAAATATGCAAAAATATGATGAGTACAAAGGATGGATAAGACCTAAAAAAGAAATAACATCACTTGACGAAATTTTAAAATTATGGAATAAAATAAATTATACAACAACTGAAAGAGTTTATGATAGTATTAACGTATCTAAAAGTGACACAATTTATAATTGTGAAAATGTATATAGAAGTCAAGATTGTAGGCAAAGTAAAAATATAATTTTTTCAGACGGGTGTGCAAATTCAGAATACATATTAGCTTGTCAAAGAAGTGCCAATTGTAACTATTGTATCAGAGTAGATGATTCGGGAAATTGCTCTAATAGTTATAGTGTAATTTGTTCAGCTAAAATCAGTAATTCTTTTTTTATACAAGATGCTAATTCCTTATATGAATGTATGTTTTGTTCTCACATTTCTAATCGTAGATATTGTATTGCAAATATGCAATTTGATAGAAATGAATATATGGAAATAAAAAAAGAAGTAATAAAATGGATTATTTCTCAGTTTATGATTAAAAATTGAAATGAAAAATATACATCATTTTCGTGAATAATTGGACAAAATAATTGTATTGTGGTAAAATGAATATGCATAAGGGAAAGAACAAAAAATTCTAAAAAAGAATTGTAATTTTAAGGAGGTATTTAATATGGTTGAAGATAACCAAATTGAAGCAAAAAGTTCACCATTTGCTATTAGAGAAGGTGAAATAAAAGTATTCGACGGAAAAGATGGATATGTTTCTATGAACCAAATTGTACATAAGATTAATATAGGACATATTAACGATTTACATTTCAAGGTATTAGAAATTGTTAATGAGTTTGAGTTTATTACATCAAGACAGTTATGCCAAATTCTATCGTGGAAAGGTATAGATTACAAATCGCAAGATAAATTAAATAATAAGCTAGAGCAATTAGTTAAATCTAAAATATTAACTAGATATTATTTCAGTTCAGAAGAAGGAAAAGGAATATATAGAATTTACTGCTTGGAGAAAATGGGAAAATATTTATTAAATTCAAGAGGAATAGAATGTAAATGGCAACCAACAGATAATACAAAACCTGTTGCTATGATTAAAAAAAGATTAGCTGGAAACCAAACATTATTAGCATATTTAAGAAAAGTAAAGGCATTTGAAGAATATACAATAAAACCAACTGTAACAGCAAAAACTTTAGCAAAAACATTTAAGGCAACAGGGGGAAGTGTAAAATTAACTAAAAATGGAAAATCAATAATATTTTTATTTGAGGTAATAAGAAGAGAAGAAGATTGGGAAAAGAAATTGGTAGATAAAATGAGATTATATCAAGATTTCTATGCAAACTTTTTACCAGGAGATTCTGGATTTAGCTCTATGCCACAGTTAATATTAATTTGTGAGGACGAAAAAAATATGGCAGAAAGCTTTAAAACTATTGTAACAAATAAAGCAGAAATTCCACAAATAAAATTGTATTTTACTACAGACTTAAGACAAAATAATGAAACACTTGCAAAAACTTTAATAGAATTTAAATTAGATGAAACAACTAATAAATATAAAATAGAAGAAGTTGAGCTAAAATTATTAGATTAAAAATTAATAAAAATAAGGTAAGAAATTTTATTTATTTCCTACCTTATTCTTTTAATTATTATTTTTTGGTTTAAAATCAAATACTATAGCATCTTCGTTATCGAATAAGAACTTTGCATCAGTATTATCAGTTTTTATAGGGTCAATGTCTCCATACTCATCCTTTGAAAAGTCAGATTTTATTAAATCATTTTTTCTTTTCTTAGAAGGAACTTCTTCTTCTGATATACCACTGGTAAATTTAGCAAAATCGTATTTCTTAATAGATTGAGGAGTTTTATATTTATCGGCTAAGAAATCAACTTTACCGTCACTAAAATTAAGTTTTCCTTTCAAATCCTTATAAATATATGCACAATCTTTAAACTTTAAGAATTGTAACTTACCAGCATGAATATTTTCTTTCCAGCCCCATTTTATACTTGAATATTTAGGGTCATATTGTATTTTGGAAGTATCATAAGTATTAGAGAACATCCACTCTCTGTGGTCACCAAATTCTTTTTGCCAAATTTCACTTTCCTCACGAGTTATACCTCCAAATACTAGCTTAGTAGTAGAATTAGACATTATATTATCTCTATATTTTGATTCTCCTCTAAAACCTAATTGTGTAAGGTTTTGGCAAGAAATAATTGTTCCTACATGGTATTTTCTATAAATAGTGTACAATGCTTCTGTTGCAGGACATATATATTGAGGAAAATCATCTATATATAAGAAATGCGGAATTCTAGAATTCTCATTTCCAGGTCTTCTTAAAACACAAAATTGCATTAATAGTATAAAGAATAATCCAAAAGCAAGATGTGCAGACCCTCCTAAATCTCCTCGTCTAGTACATACAAATGTAATTTCACCTTTTTCTAACATAGTATCAAAGTTAATATTATTAGTTCTGTTACATAGAATATTTCGTACATTTCCAATTCTTAATAAATTATCTAATTGGTTTATAGCATAAAATACAAATCTTTCTGTATCGCTCCTTGAAGAAGAACTAGCATAAAAATTCTTTTTAAAATACCCTAACTGTAAATAATATTCTTTAGCAAGTTCAGGAATTTGTTCCATTTTTTTGCACATATCTTCAACTAAATCAAAATCATTTAACAATTTTAACATATCTTCAAGTGTTGGTAAATCTCCATCATGAAGTATAGGATACATTACTTTCAATAAAATAGATAGGTTTTCAATAGCTTGATAAGCTGTTTGTTCTCTATAAGCTTCATCTTCACTTGAATTTGTTCTTTCACTAGTAGACATTCCCTTTAAAACAGTAGAAATAGCAATAGCTGTTAATGAAGGGTCATCAAACATAAATGGGTTTAAACCTAGAGAGTCTGTACTGTTTGGGTCTATTAAATTGTATTTTATATTAAAGTTATTTGCTACTTCAATCATATGATTTGTTGATTCAATATCAGGTGATATATAAGTAAGACCTAGTGTTTTGTATATTAATCCTCTAGAGCCTTTATCATTGTAAATCAACTTATTCATATATGATTTATATAAACTTTCTTTTCCTTCATTTGGAATTAAGAAGTTTAAAGAAAAGTTTTCGTTTAAATAGTCATTATTATATGGATGACTTAAATGTGCAAGCCCTGTTTTTAATGCAGTAAATCCCATTTCCTTAGAAACTTCTTTAAAAAAGTATTTTTTCTCAATATCTCTTGCAATCATTGGTTCGAAAACCATAGAAGTTTTTCCAGTACCAGAAATACCAACAATTAAAGTAGGGTCAAATCTTCTAGCTTCCGGAACTTTAGCAAGACCACCTGTTTTTTTATCGGTACAAAGTATATTTTCACAAGTGTATGGCCCAGTACCAATTTTTTTATCTGATAAATCAATACCACCGTAGTCGTTAATACTATCACGAATATCTTTAGTTTCATTAAGTACAGTAAATAACCATTTAAATAATGGATAAAATGTAACAAGTGGTAAGTATACAGCAAGTGATTGGAATGCGGGTCTAATCAAGTTTGAAAAGTCGGTTACAATTGTAACATAGTTTGGTACAGAAAGTAGTAATAACCAGAGTATAGCATTAATCCATTGAACTGCCATAGAAATTCCAATTACATATAATGCAATACAATAAACATATAAAAACATTACTTTCAGCTTATATGATTTCGCAAAGCTAGATGCACCAGAAAATAAGAATGCAAAAATTGGACAAGCAAGTGCAATAGTATAAGTAATTGGGCCCCAATATGAAACTCCTATTCCAGTAAAAAATAAAATAAGAAGTTCACAAATACGGTCTATCATAATATAAATGGTGGCAAGAGTAAGTATATAAGTTAAAAACGTATTTCTATCCGTGCCAAGCCATTTTAAAAATTTATCTATTTTTTTTAACAATTTGTTCACCACTTTCAAAAAATTAATTTCCTACATATATATTATCCTACAAAATAACGAAAAAAACAAGTATATTTAACTAAAAAATAGTGTTTTTTATAATTATTTATACTTATATTTAATATAATATAGCAGATAAAATAATGTATTAGTAAATTAATTTATTGAAACAATAAAAAATGACTTGAATATTTATATAATTATTAATATAATAAGGAAATAAAGTTTGGAGGAGGAAATATGACAAAGGAAAAAAGAAAATATAAAAAAGAAAGTTTTATGCAAGGTGTATTTGCTATGATGTTTTCCCAAGTTCTTATTAAATTATTGGGTTTAGTGTATAAAATGTATTTAACAAATAGAGAAGGCTTTGGGGATGAAGGAAATGCAATTTATAGTTCTGGTTTTTACATATATTCTTTATTATTAACTCTTTCCTCAGTAGGAGTTCCAAATGCAATTTCAAAATTGGTTTCAGAAAGAATTGCATTAGGAGATAATAAAGGAGCAAATAGAATTTTCAAAGTTGCATTTTTTACTTTTGGAATTTTAGGTTTTATAGGAACAATGATACTATTTTTTGGAGCACATTATATTTCAAATATAATATTAAAAATTCCAGAGGCAGAAATGACATTGGTTGCATTGTCTCCATCAATTTTTTTCGTTTCATTAATTTGTGTAATTAGGGGATATTTTAATGGAAATGGAACATTAAAAGTTACAGCAAATTCACAAACATTAGAACAAGTTTTTAAAACAGTTTTTACAATAGTACTTGTAGAATTAGTTGCTATAACAATAGGAGTTAATACAAAAATAATGGCAGCAGGAGCTAACCTTGCAACAACTGTAGCTACAATAGGAAGTTTTATTTATTTATTTATTTTTTATAAAAATAATAGAACATTAAATGTAAATGCACCAGATGTTGTTACAAAACGGAGAAAGTATTCTTTCTATATTAAAAAGAATATTGTATGTATCTATGCCAATTTCATTAAGTGCTATTTTATCGTCTATTAATAAAAATATAGATTCAACTACTGTTGTAAGAGGGCTTGGAAAATTTATGAATGAAAGTCAAGCAAAAATTCAATATGGTATTTTAAGTGGAAAGGTAGATACTTTAACATCATTGCCATTGTCATTTAATATAGCGTTTGCAACAGCACTTGTACCAGCAATTTCGTTTGCAAGGGCAAAAAAAGATATGTCAACAGCTAACAAAAGAGTAAGTTTTTCAATACTTGTTACAATATTAATAGGATTACCTTGTACAATTGGAATGTTAATTTTTGCAGAGCAAATACTAAAATTATTATTTCCAGCACAATCATCGGGAACATTACTTCTTCAAATAAGCTCACTTGCAATTATATTTACAGTACTTGCGCAAACAATAAATGGAGCTTTACAGGGATTAGGTAAAGTTATGGTTCCAGCAATTGCATTTAGTGTTGGGGTTATTGTTAAATTAATTTTAAATATAGTATTAATACCTATACCTAATATAGGCATAAATGGAGCAGCAATAGGAACAATAGTATGTAATGTTATTGCGTGCATAATAGGTTTTTCGGTGTTAAAGAAAAATATGGATATAAAATTTGGAATTGTGAAATATGTAATAAAGCCAATAATTGCAACAGGAATTATGGGAGTATGTTCATATGCTGTTTATTTAATGCTTTCTAGTATAATTAATATGAAAATAGCAACAATAATAGCAATAGGAATAGCTGTATGTGTTTATGCATTAGCAATTATTGCCTTGAAAGTGTTTACAAAAGAAGAAATTTATATGATTCCTTATGGACAAAAGATATATGCATTATTGGAGAAATTTGGAATTTATAACTAAGAAAAAGATACAAGCAAAAAGTCAAAAAGTATTAACACCTTAGAAAATCAAAGGATTAAAAGAAAAAAATAAACAAAAAAAGAAGGATTTTATATAATTTTGGCGAATAATTATAGTGTAGATGAAAAAAGCTACATAAATGAAAACTTTTAGGAGGTAATTTTAATGAACAAATCAGATTTAATCGCAGCAATAGCTGCTAAAACAGGAGACACAAAAAAGAGTGCTGAAGAAACAGTTAATGCATTTGTTGATGTTGTTACAGAAGCATTAGTAAAAGGAGACAAAGTACAATTAGTTGGATTCGGTTCTTTCGAAGTAAGAAAAAGAGCAGCTAGAAAAGGAAGAAACCCACAAACTAAAGAAGAAATCAAAATACCAGCATCTAAAGCTCCAGTATTTAAAGCAGGAAAAGCTTTAAAAGATTTAGTTAATAAAAAATAAGATTTGTATATAAAATATAAATATATGAATTCATATGAAATAAAGAATGCAATTTTTTGCATTCTTTATTTTCTAGCAAAATAAGTAAATTTAGATACTAAAGAAACAATATAAACTAAAACCAAAAATTTTAATGAAAATTTTTAAGAAAAATCGAAAATACTATTGACAAACAATTAAAAGTTTAGTATACTAAGCAATGTCGAAAAGAACAAGGTCGCTTAGCTCAGCTGGGAGAGCATCTGCCTTACAAGCAGGGGGTCATAGGTTCGAGCCCTATAGCGACCACCATTTTTTTATTTATGGCCTGGTAGTTCAGTTGGTTAGAACGCTAGCCTGTCACGCTAGAGGTCGACGGTTCGAGCCCGTTCCAGGTCGCCATTTTTTTATTTATAGATAATTTAATATAATATGGCTTCATAGCTCAGTTGGTAGAGCAGGAGACTGAAAATCTCCGTGTCAGTGGTTCGATTCCACTTGAAGCCACCAAACAATAATTTGTACCAAAAAATATCAAATTTTTAGTAACATCTAAAAAAATATCTAAAAAATTTGATTT
>CANRAM010000027.1 GCA_947628605.1 uncultured Clostridia bacterium
ATCCCACACAATACTGCTACCATTGTTAATTTTAATATATCTATTAGTGGATGTATTACATTTACTTCACATCTTGGATCTTAATTATTCCAAAATACATAACAATTAACATAACTTTACTCCTATATATAAGTTGATATTTAAGCATTTTTTATAAATGTTACAAAATTGTAATAAATGATGAAATTACCCTGCTATGATATTAAAGTCTATTGCATTTTACTAGTATATATTATATAATTACTAGTAGTAAAATTTACACAAATTGCAGTCGAAAGGAGAAAAATATGGCAACGGTAACTAAAAATGAATTACGGGAAAAATTAGCACATAGAGAACAAATAGCTATACGTACGTTAAGTATACCGAAACGTGCTGAGATTAAGAAACATAAAAATGCTAATTTAGCTAGAAGATTTTTGAAAGATTATTCTATGTTTAAGGAACATCTTGATATGTTCTATAAACATCAATGTTTTACACTCATACAAGGCCGTACTTCATATAATTACAAAAGTAAAGACAATACTATCATTTTATTTGACTCTTTCACTATTACATTACTTCAAATAGATAATAATTTCTTTATTCATCTTATAGCCGAGTATATGTTAAAGTGAAAAAAACACTCAAAGGGAAATGCAGAATGCAAGTCCTTTTGAGCGTTTTTTTCATAAAATTTTAATTAACAGTCTTAATATTCCCTATATGTAATACGAGAGTAACATTACTGGAGCATTTAAGGAGGTTATTTGCGAAAATTTTTCCTCCCATATCTGCTCAAAAAAATAATTTGATTAATCAACTGTTTCAATTCTTATTCCAACTATTGACCTTATTCCAAAAATCCTTATCTCTTCCATTATAATATTTATCTAAAACTATATCCATTATTCTATATGTTTCTAATGCCTCTTTAGCTGTACAAGTATTTTTAGATTTTCCAGTTATCAATGAATCGACTACTTCTTTAATCATATTTTCTTGTATTATATTAGGATTAACTATTTTTATTTTTTCTTCTCCTTTATTAGTTCTTATTATAATTGGATCATTTCCATGCATAGAAAATTCCACATTGCCTTTTGTCCCATATATTATCATTTTATCTTTTTTATCTAATGCTAAAGAATTAAAATTAGCCGTTCCGATTACCCCTGTATCAGTTTTAAATGACATTACTACCATATCTTCTACATCATATTCTTTATTGTTATTAGTTGCTATACCATTTATTTCTATAAAGTTTCCTAATAAATATACCATTATATCTATTGAGTGAGGAGCAATATCGTAAAATTTACCTCCTCCAGATAATTCTGTATTATATAGCCAAGTATTATGTATTTCTTCATAGTTATATTTTCTATTTAGTTTGAAGTCTACTTCACATATTTTTCCAAGTTCTCCACTTTGTAAAATCTCTTTTATTTTTATAAATTTAGGTAATGCTCTCCTATAATGTGCAACATATAAGGGGATTTTTTCCTCTTCAAACATATTTGTAATTTGCATTGCCTCTTGATAATTTCTAGCAAATGGTTTTTCTATATAGGTAGGCTTTTTAGCTTTGCAACACTTAATTGCTTGTTCTAAGTGTAATCCTGGTGGTGTTGCAATATATATTGCATTTACTTCTTTATCTTCTAATAATTCATCTATATTGTTATACCATTTTTTTGCACCTAATTTTTTTGCTGATTCTTTTGCTTTAGTTATATCTCTTCTCATTATAGCATATATAGAACTTCTTGATGTTATATTAAATGCTGGTCCACTTTTCTTCTCTACAACATTTCCGCATCCAATTAATCCCCATTTAATATTTTTCATACTAACTCCTTTTATACTAATATTCTATTTAAATTTGTCAAACACTATCTCACCAATTCAAATATATCACAATTTTTTTATTTTTTCATTAAATTTACAAAATATCTACAAATTATTTTTTAGGGTTTGGGATTTAATCCCATAAACTGAATTTTGACTAGGGAGGAAAAATTTAGTGCTTGATAGAGTGCCAGTGGAAGTATATAAATCATTTCAAACAGAATTTTTCCTGTTACTTTTTTCATTTTTTACTACTTATTATTGCACCAATTTTATAATTTTCTTTTTTATTATTTTAAAAATTTTCTCAAATTTTTTAGAGGATATTTGTTTTTTAAAATATTTATATAAAAATAATCGTGATTATTAAAGAATAGATATAACTTGTGGTTCTAAATATGCTAAATTAGTTCGTTTAAAATCAAGGGCATCAAAAAAATCAACCTTTTACAGTTGATTTATAATACTTCGCCAAAGTGCGACGATTTTACTTATTGGAGCTACTGGGCAGAATCGAACTGCCGACCTACAGGTTACGAATCTGTTGCTCTACCAACTGAGCTACAGTAGCATATACATTTATTGTATCATATATTTTTTTATTTGGCTATCACTTTTAAAAAAAATTTTTATTTATTACATTAAACTGATAACATAAAATTCCAACAATAAAGCATCTTATAACTTTACTTATTGGAATTTTATATTACACATTCTAATCTCACTTATCTAAATATTTCTTCAAAAATTGTCCTGTATAGCTCTGTTCATTTCTTACAATTTGCTCTGGTGTTCCTACTGCTATAACTTGGCCTCCTTTATCTCCTCCTTCTGGGCCCATATCTATAATATAATCTGCTGTTTTTATTAAGTCCAAATTATGTTCTATAACTATTATAGAATTTCCTGTATCTACTAGCCTTTGTAAAATATCTATCAATTTATGCACATCTGCTATATGAAGACCTGTTGTTGGTTCATCTAATATATACAACGTTTTTCCTGTTGCTTTTTTTGATAGCTCAGTTGCAAGTTTTATACGTTGAGCTTCTCCTCCAGATAACGTTGTTGAAGGCTGTCCCAATTTTATATATCCTAATCCTACATCATACAAAGTTTGTATTTTTTGCTTTATTTTTGGTACATTTGCAAAAAATTCTAAAGCTTCTTCAACTGTCATATCAAGTACATCAGCAATAGTTTTTCCTTTATATTTTACTTCTAACGTTTCTCTGTTATATCTTTTTCCTTTACATAACTCACAAGGAACATATATATCTGGTAAGAAGTGCATTTCAATTTTTAAAATTCCATCTCCTGCACACGCTTCGCATCTTCCCCCTGCAACATTAAAGCTAAATCTTCCTTTGGTATATCCTCGTAATTTAGCCTCATTAGTTTCTGCAAAAATATCTCTAATATGATTAAAAACTCCAGTATAAGTTGCTGGATTAGAACGAGGAGTCCTTCCAATAGGAGATTGGTCAATATTAATAATTTTATCTATATTTTCTAATCCTTTTACATCCTTACATTTACCTGGTTTTTCATTTGAACCATTTAATTCTTTTGCAATTGTTTTATATAACACTTCATTAATTAATGTACTTTTTCCTGACCCTGAAACGCCTGTTACACAAGTAAAAACACCCAATGGAAATTTTACAGTTACTTTTTTTAAATTATTTTGAACAGCCTCTAATACTATAATTGATTTTCCATTTGATTTTCTCCTTTTCTGTGGAACAAGTATCTTTTTCTTTCCACTTAAATACTGTCCTGTAATTGATTCTGGAGTTTGCTTAATTTTTTCAACATCTCCTTGTGCCATTACATTTCCACCGTGTACTCCTGCACCTGGGCCAATATCAATAATTTGGTCTGCTGCATACATCGTATCTTCATCGTGTTCTACTACTATTAAGGAATTTCCTAAATCTCTTAATTTCTTTAATGTAGCAATTAATCTATCATTATCACGTTGATGTAAACCAATACTTGGCTCATCTAATATATACAAAACTCCAGTTAAACCAGACCCAATTTGAGTAGCAAGACGTATACGCTGTGCCTCCCCACCTGATAATGTTCCAGCAGCTCTTGACAAAGTTAAATATTCTAGCCCTACATCAATTAGAAATTGTAATCTTAAACTTATTTCTTTTAATATTAAATTAGAAATTAATTGCTCTTTTTTATTCAATTTTAAATTTTCTAGGTAATCTTTTATTTTAACAACTGACATTTCAGTTAATTCATTTATATTTTTATCTCCCACTTTTACAGCTAAAACTTCTTTTTTTAATCTTGCTCCGTGACAAGTACTACATTCACTATTGCTCATATATAATTCGTAAAAATCCCTCATAGCTTGTGATTTTGTTTCATTATATCGTCTATTTAATGTCGGAATAACACCTTCAAACGGTGATGAAAATTTTCTAATACCAGAATATGAAGCATATTCAAAATCAATTACTTCATCACCTGTTCCATATAATATTTTTTCTAAAAATTCACGTGGTAATTTTTTTATTGGTTTAGTAATGTCTACTCCATAATGCTTTCCTATACTCTCGAAATACATTTTAGCCATTGTATCTCCTTTTTTCATAGTACTTGCTCCAAATGCTTTTACTCCATCATATAAAGTTTTGCTTTTATCAGGAATAATTAAATCCTCATCCATTTTCATTAAATATCCAATTCCTGTACACTCTGGACACGCTCCAAATGGATTATTAAACGAAAACATTCTTGGAGATAATTCTGGAAAGCTTATTCCACAATCTGGACACGCATAATTTCCACTAAACATTTTTTCTTCGTGAGTATTACTTTTTACCACATCAACTAACACCAATTTATCAGCATATTTCATAGCTATCTCTACAGATTCTGCAAGCCTATTTCTTATATCTTGTTTTATTACTAACCTATCTACAATAATTTCTATGTTATGTTTTTTCTTTCTATTAATCTCTAAATCATCAGTTAATTCAACTATTTCATTATCTATCCTTGCACGAATAAATCCTTCTTTAACAAAATCTGATAATAATTTTGTAAACTCACCTTTACGTCCTCTAACAATTGGAGCTAATATTTGAATTTTCGTACCTTCTTCTAATTCCATTATACTGTCTACAATTTGGTCTAATGTTTGTTTTTCTATTTTTTTTCCACAGTTTGGGCAATATGGTATACCAATTCTAGCATATAAAAGACGGATATAATCATATATTTCTGTAACTGTTCCAACTGTTGAACGTGGATTTTTTGAAGTTGTTTTTTGGTCTATTGATATTGCCGGAGATAATCCTTCAATAGATTGTACATCTGGTTTTTCCATTAAGCCTAAAAATTGACGTGCATATGATGATAAACTTTCAACATACCTTCTTTGACCTTCTGCATATAATGTATCAAATGCTAGTGATGATTTTCCCGAACCAGAAAGTCCTGTAATAACTACTAATTTATCTCTTGGTATTTCTAAATTTATATTTTTTAAATTATGTTCCTTTGCTCCCTTAATTATAATTTTATCGTTCATAATCTCCCCCATTTTTAATTATGATATTTTACTTTTGATATTATACTATATTTATTACAATTAAACAAGTGTTTGATAACTTTTTTATAATTTTATTACAGGATATTGTTTATCCTGTAACTATATTTTGTGCTGGAATTCCTATTACAGTTTTATTATCTTCTACTTTCTTTATTACTACAGCATTTGCACCTATTTTTACATTATTACCTATCTTTATAGGCCCTAATATTTTAGCTCCACATCCAACCATAACATTATTGCCTAAATCTGGATGTCTTTTATATTTATCTTTTCCAGTTCCACCTAAAGTTACTCCGTGGTATATTGTACAGTCATTTCCTATAGTTGCAGTTTCTCCTATTACAATTCCCATTCCGTGGTCTATGAATAATCTTCTTCCAATTTTAGCACCCGGATGAATTTCAATTCCAGTAAAAAATCTTCCTAGTTGTGAAATGAGTCTAGCTATAAAAAATACTTTGTGTTTATATAAAAAATGTGCAATTCTGTGAAATACCAATATATGAAATCCTTGGTATAAAAAAATTACATATAATATATTTCTACAAGCTGGGTCTTTTTCTTGAATATTTTTTGCATCTTCATATAATTCCTTTAAAACTTGCATACTAAAAACACCTCTAGTACTATTATATGAAGTGCAAAAAAATATGTTAAAATAATTAGTTACACTTTAAATAAATTTGCATATACTAATAAAAACAAATTTGTATTGGAGTGAATAAAAAATATGTGTGGTTTTGTTGGTTTTGTAAATTTAAAACATAATATATCTAATAAAAAAGATATACTAATTGATATGACCAAAACTTTATCTAAACGTGGCCCTGATGAAGAAAATTTTTATTGTAGTGAACATATAAATTTAGGTCACCGTAGATTAACTATAATTGACCCTGAAAATGGTCATCAGCCTATGAGTGCTACTCATTTGAACAATACTTATACTATTGTTTATAATGGGCAATTGTATAATGCTTCCGAAATCCGAAAAGAGCTTATAGAATGTGGTTATCATTTTTCACGGATATTGTGATACTGAAGTAATTTTAAAAGCTTATATTCATTTCGGCAGCAGTATTTTAAAACGACTTAATGGAATTTTTAGTTTTGCTATATGGAATGAAAATGAGCAGGAATTATTTTTAGCAAGAGACCATTTTGGAATTAAGCCTTTATATTATACAATAGTAGATGATACATTAATATTTGCATCTGAAGTAAAAGCTTTAATAAAACATCCCTTAGTGGAATTAAAATTAGATAAAACAGGTATTGCAGAATTGCTTGGAATAGGGCCTGCACATACTCCTGGTACGAGCGTATTCAAAAATATATTTGAGATAAAGCCTGCTCATTTTGCAGTTTATAATAAATCTGATTTTCATATAGAAGAATACTGGAAGCTACAGAGTAAGCCTCATATAGATAATTTTGAAAAGACCTGTGAAACAGTTCATAATTTACTTGAGGATGCTATAAAAAGGCAACTTGTATCTGATGTTCCGTTATGTGCTATGCTGTCTGGCGGTCTAGATTCTAGTATAATTGTAGCTTATATTGCAAATTATTATAAGAAAAATAATTTACCTAATTTAGATACTTATTCTGTTGACTATGTAGACAATGATAAGAACTTTGTAAAAAGTGATTTTCAACCAAATTCCGATAATTATTATATTGATATTATGCTAAAACATTTTAATACTAATCATACAAATATAGTTATTGATACTCCTGAACTTGCTAATGCTTTAGAGGATGCTATGATTGCAAGAGATTTTCCTGGAATGGCTGATGTAGATTCTTCTATGTTGTTGTTTTGTAAGAATATAAAAAAAGGTGCAACTGTTGCTGTATCTGGTGAATGTTCTGATGAAATTTTTGCAGGTTATCCTTGGTTTTTTAGAGAAGATGCCTTAAACAGTAATACTTTTCCGTGGTCTATTGCTTTAGATGAAAGGCAAAATTTATTAAATACTTCTTTATCTCGAGAAATTGATTTAAAAGATTATATTAATTATAGATATGAGGAAAGTTTAGCTAATGTAGAAATATTAGATTGTGATTCAAAAGAAACTGCCGAAAAAAGAAAAATTTCTTATTTAACTTTAAATTGGTTTATGCAAACTCTTTTAGATAGGTCTGATAGAATGAGTATGTATAATGGTTTAGAGTTAAGAGTTCCTTTTTGTGATTATAGACTTGTAGAATATATGTGGAATGTACCTTGGGAAATAAAAGCTTTAAACGGTAGAGAGAAAGGATTACTTCGTTATGTTGTTCGTGATTTATTACCAGACGAAATTATAAATCGTAAAAAAAGTCCTTATCCTAAAACGCACAATCCAACTTATTTAAAAGCAGTAAAAGAAATGCTTACAAATATAATGAAAAATCCCAATGCACCTATTAATGACTTGTTAAACAGGCAATATATATTAGAAATATTAGAAACAAATGGTAATGCCTTTTCAAGACCTTGGTTTGGTCAATTAATGACAGGTCCTCAACTTATGGCATACCTTTGTCAAGTAAATATGTGGCTTGAAAAATATCAGCCAAAGATCGAATTATAAAAAGCTTAAGGAGCACTATCAAGATGCTCCTTTATATATTAAATAATTTTTCTTGTATTTTTAATTTATTTAAATATTTTCATATTTCAAACTCAACTTTCAATTGCATTCACAACAAGCCTTTTACTTCCGTTTGCACTACACGTTATAAGAGTAATAATTTTTTTTGAATAATCTATACTTTGTTTAAAATCAATCTTACTTTTTTCTATAGCTGTATCAATATAATTTGTTTTTTCCTGCTCAGCAAATTCACTTTGTACAATTTCCAAATCTGGCGATTGAATATAGCAAGAAAATACTTTATAAATACGAGTTCCATTTTCAGTACAAATTTCTACATTAATATCTTGACCTAACTCTCCATTATAAATCTTTTTTAACTGTGCAAACATTCTTTGATTTTTCATATTATGACCAAAAATTGCTGTGTTTTCATCATTAAAATTTCTATCTGCACTACTATATACAAATATACTGCCTGATAAATTATATGAACCATATATATCTCTTTTTAAATAATACTCATCTGTTTCACCCTGTAAAATTGGATAATTAATATATGTATCATTTATCTTTATCCACCCAATAACATCAGAATTTATTTGCTTTAACTTTTCAAAATCAACTGAAATACTTCCTTTATTATCTTCTTCATAACCTTCTTCTGTTTCATTCTCATTATTCTCCGAAGTTTTTACAACCTCTTTATATAAGTCCCCTTCTAAATTCTTTAATTTTCTATCAGACCTTACCCACATAAAAACATTGTAACTTGAATAAATAAATATAATAATAAGTATAACAAGAAGAATTTGATAACGTTTTATTTTCCTTTTTCTTTTTTCCATACATTGCTCCTTTTAAAATTGGTAATGTCTATACCTTTCTTATACACTTTTCTTTTTTGTACTCTTTTTCTTCTTTCTACTAAATTTTATTCTATTATAAACAATAAATACTATTCCTAAAAACGATATAATCATCATAGCTATAAATATTCCTAATGATATATCA
Organism: uncultured Clostridia bacterium; assembly: GCA_947628605.1. Lineage (GTDB taxonomy): Bacteria > Bacillota > Clostridia > TANB77 > CAG-508 > RGIG8482. The sequence continues at coordinate 9,010 of CANRAM010000027.1, forward strand.
GATGTTTGCGGTAGAATTGAATTTTCATAGCTATTTAAATAATCATCATTTTGCATTTCTATGGATTGAGGAGCATCATTTTCTATGTTATTTTGTAAATATGTATCCTTTAAAATTATATTTTTAACTTCATCTGTTTTTTCAGTCATAAAATTCTCCTTTAATATATCTTTATCTTCATTCTTTTAATACGCTTAAAACTATTAAAACTCTTTTTATGGCATTTAGCATCTTTTTAACTCATTTTGCATAACTTTAAAAAATACCAACTATTTCTCCATTTTCATTTATATCTATGTTTTCTGCTGCTGGCACTTTTGGTAAACCTGGCATCGTGAAAATTTTTCCCGTTAATGCAACAATAAATCCTGCTCCTGTTCTTAAGTTTATTTCAGATACGTGAATTGTAAATGGCTCCTTACATAATAAATTTTTTGGGTCATCTGAAAATGAATATTGTGTTTTTGCTATACATACTGGTAAATTTCCATACCCTAATTTTTCTATTCTTTCAATTTCTTCCATTGCCTCTTTCGAAAATTCAACTTTTTCTGCTCCATATATTTTAGTTGCTACTTTTTCAATTTTATCTGTAATCTTTTCATCTAAATTATACATATATGTTAAATTATCAGGTTTTTCGCATAATTCTACAACTTTATTTGCTAAATCCTTAGCTCCTTCTCCACCTTTTCCCCAAGCTTCTACCAAACTTAAGTTAATACCTTGTTCTTCTAACTTAGTTTTTAATAAATTAATTTCATTTTCTGTATCATCAACATACTTGTTAATTGCAACAATTACATTTAATCCAAATTTATTTTTTATATTATCTATGTGTCTTAGTAAATTATGTATACCTTCTTCTAATGCTTCTAAGTTTTCCTTTTTGATATCCTCTTTTGCTACTCCACCGTGATATTTTAATGCTTTCATTGTTGCAACACAAACTACTGCTGAAGGCTTAATTCCTGCAATTCTGCATTTAATATCTATAAATTTCTCTGCTCCTAAATCTGCTCCAAAACCGGCTTTCCGTAACTACATAATCTCCAAGCTTTAAAGCCATTCTCGTTGCCATTATACTATTACATCCGTGAGCAATATTTGCAAATGGCCCACCGTGAATAAAAGCTGGAGTATGTTCTAAAGTTTGAACTAAATTTGGTTTTATTGCATCCTTTAGCAATACAGCCAAACTTCCTTCTGCTTTTAAATCTCTTGCTCTAATTGGCTCATTATTTTGATTATATCCAATTATAATATTAGCAATTCTTTCTTTTAGGTCATAAATATCTTTTGATAAACACAAAATTGCCATAATTTCTGATGCAACTGTTATATCAAATCCATCCATTCTTGGCACAACATTTTTTTCTCCGGATAAACCACATTCTACCTTTCTTAATTGCCTATCATTTAAGTCTACACATCTTTTCCATACAACTTCTTTAAAACCTAATTCATTTCCAAAATAAATATGATTATCTATCATAGCTGCAAGTAAATTATTAGCTGATGTAATTGCGTGAATATCTCCTGTAAAGTGTAAGTTTATATCTTCCATAGGAGCTACCTGTGCACATCCTCCACCTGTTGCTCCTCCTTTAATTCCAAATACTGGACCAAGTGATGGTTCTCTTAATGCCAATACAGATTTTTTCCCTATTTTTGATAATCCATCTGCTAGTCCTATAGATATCGTTGTTTTTCCTTCTCCTAGTGGTGTAGGATTTACAGCAGTTACTAATATCAATTTTCCATTTTCATTATTTTCTATTTTTTCGAATATTTTATTAGAAATTTTTGCCTTATACTTGCCATAGTTTTCAACAAATTCCTCATCAATATTTAATTTTTCTGCAATTTCATTAATTGGTTTTAATTTAACACTTCTTGCTATTTCAATATCTCCCATTTTACTCCCTCTTTCTTTTATAATATTAATCCAAATATTACCCCTAACAATGCTCCAACAAATACTTGTATAGGTGTATGCCCTAATACCTCTACTAATTTTTCTTGCACTTGTAAATTTGTAAGCCCTGGGGTATTAACAATTTTATTTAATAACGTTGCTTGTTTTCCTGCTGCTCGTCTTATGCCTGCTGCATCATACATTACTACTAGGGAAAAAATAACTGATAATGCAAAAATTGGACTAGTTATTCCTTCACTTTTTGCAATTAATGTAGCAAGGGACGTAACAACAGCAGAATGTGAACTTGGCATTCCTCCTGCTCCCATAATTCTTTTAAAATTAAATTGCTTTGTTGTAATTAAATCCCAAATAACTTTAAATGTTTGTATTCCTAACCATAATAAAAGCGGAACATACAAATATTTAAATTTTACTATTTCCTCCATTTTTTCCCCTTTCATACTTATTATTCTACTTTAAAATCTTCTTCACTTGTAGTTTCGTCTTTTTTAATTAATATTGATATTCTTTTTTCTGCATCCTCTAAAATTTCATTACAAATTTTAGATAACTTCATTCCTTCTTCAAATTTTTCTACTGATTCATCTAAATTTAAATCTCCTTTTTCTAACTCATTTGTAATTACTTCTAATTTTTTTATTGTTTCTTCGAAGTTTATTTCTTTAGACATTTTTATCCTCCTACTATAATATTTTTGCTTGTTTAGTTCCATCTATAAATCTTAAATTAACTTGGTCATCTGTATTTAATTCTTCTACCGATTTTATTACTTTTCCGTTTTTTTGCCCGTGCAATACAATATCCTCTTGTTAAAGTTTTTAATGGACTTAAAGAATCCAGTTTTGATACTAAATTTACCATTTCATTTTTTCTATCTTTATATTTACTAATTACACTATTTTGTAAATTTTTTATTAACATATCAATTCTAATATAATGCTCATTTATTTTTTGAGTTGGCTCTTTATACACTCTAGATGCCATACATTTTTCATATCTCATTCTCATTAATTCTACTTTCTTTTTTAAAAAAAGTTTTAAACGTTTATTGTAATTTAATAATTTTAATTTCACTTCTTCTATATCCGGAACAGCTAGTTCTGCAGCAGCTGACGGTGTAGGTGCTCTTAAATCTGCTACAAAATCTGCTATTGTAAAATCTGTTTCGTGCCCTACTGCAGATATTATAGGAATTTCGGATTTAAAAATCGCTCTTGCAACAATTTCCTCATTAAATGGCCATAAATCTTCTAAAGATCCTCCTCCTCTTGCTAAAATTAATACATCTGCTAATTTATTTTCATTCATATATGAAATAGCATCAGCAATTTTTGCACTTGCTCCTTCTCCTTGTACTGGAACTGGAAATAAACGTATGTAAACATTAGGATTTCTTCTAGTACTTACATTAATAATATCTCTAATAACAGAACCTGTTTGAGAAGTTAATACACCTATTACCTTAGGCATAAATGGTATTTTCTTTTTATATTTTATATCAAATAATCCCTCTTGTTCTAACTTTTTCTTTAATTCCTCATATGCTTTATATAAACTTCCCATTCCTTCTTCTTGCATTGCTTTACAATATATTTGATATACACCGTCTCTTTCAAAAACTGAAACAGTGCCAAATACCATTACTTTCATTCCGTCTTTTGGAATAAACTTTAAATTGCTAGCATAGGATTTAAACATAATGCACTTTATTAAAGAATTATCATCTTTTAATGTAAAATACATATGACCTGTATAATGATTTTTAAAATTAGATATTTCTCCTTTAACAAGAACATTGTTTAAATATTCATCATTTGCAACTTTATCTTTTATGTATTTATTTAAATCTGTTACTGTTATTGCTTCATAATTCATTCTTCGTGCTCCTTATAAAATATATTAAATAAGATGTCTACAAAAGTCGAACAATATATGTTTTCCTCCGACATCTTTATTTTAATTTTCTAATTTATATTATCCTTTACAATACTTGCTAAAACTCCATTTATAAATGAACTTGAATTATCTTCTCCATATTTTTTAGCAAGTTCAACTGCTTCATTTATGGCTACTTTATATGGTACTTTGGTATATATAATTTCATAAATTGCAATTTTTAAAATAGAAATATTAACTTTAGATATTCTTTCTAACTGCCAAACATCTTTTAATTTTTCAGTAATAAGCTTATTAATATTTTCTTCATTTTGTTTAACGCCTTTTATTGTATTTTCTATGTATTTAGTAGTTTGTTTGTCTGTAATCTCGTTATTTAGCATAAATAACGAAATTATTTCATCATTGCATTCTTCTTGTATTTCTATACTATATAGCAATTTAAAAGCATATTCTCGTGCTCCGTGACCTATTCATTTTCCATTTTACTCCTATTTATATTCTATCAATAAAATTTTTAATTTTTTCTTTAACATCGTCTTTGTTTCTTTGAACATAGTTTCCTAAGAAAACTCCTACTATTACTAATAAAATTCCTATTATTAATTCATATAAACGTGTACATAGAATAATTATTGCTATTATACCTCCTATAATTGCTCCTCTATATTCACTTACAAAATTTTTAAATCCATCCATATTTTAGCCTCCTAAATTTATGCTAATTCCTCAGGTGTTGCAATATTTTTTACTTGAATATTTACATCTTTTATGTCTATATCTAAAGATTTTTTTACTGCTTCTTTAATCTTTAATTGCAAATTCTTTGTTAACTCTGTAATTACAACATTTTGTGATACATATAATACTACATCAATGTTCATATTATTTTCTTTAGTTAATACAACTTTTGCCGAAACATCCTTTGCTCCTTCTACTTCTTTTACTACTCCACTTACTAAATTTTGTATTGTTTCTTTCGATATAAATAGTTTTCCATTTTCTGATTGAATTAATATGCCATTTCCTGTTTCTTCTTCCTTTTTTGTAGATGATGTAAAGAAAATTGCTTTTATTGCAAGTAGTATAAATACCACTAATATAGCTAAAACTACATTTGAACTTACTGGGTCTTTTAGTACGTGTTCTATATATATAACTATTACTTCTAAATTAATCCAACCAAATATTACTAAACAAAATAATACTGATAAAATTAAAATAATGCTTGAAAATAGTGCTAATGCTACTTTATCTAAAAACTTCATTTTTTTAATTCCTTTCTAATTTTTTGCATATATTATTCTTGTTCTGTTTTTTCTTCATTATTTTGAGATTGTGCGTTTACCCCTTGTACGTGAACATTTACTGCTACAACTTTAAGCCCTGTCATTGTTTCTACTGCTTTTTTTACTCTATTTTGAATTTCAAATGCAACATCTGGTATTCTTGTTCCATATTCTACTATAATGTTTACATCTATTTTTGTTTCTTTTTGCCCTACTTCTACTTTTATTCCTTTTGATAAGTTTTTCTTTCCACTTAATACTTCTGTAATTCCGCCTGCAAATCCACCTGCCATTCCAGCAACACCTGGTACTTCTGATACAGCTACTCCTGCAATAACTGATACAACATCATCAGATATTTTTATTTCATTATTATCTTCTCCTTCTATTAGAACTTCCTCGTTAACATTTTCTACATTTTCATTTTCCATACTTTTTCCTCCTTACATAAATAAAAAAAATGATATACTATTTTTCTATCAAATAGTATATCAATTTTTATAAAAATTTACAATATTTTTCTATAAATTTTATTATTTTAATTGATTCATAACTTCTTCAGCAAAATTTTCTTCTTTTTTCTCTATACCTTCACCTTTTTCAAATCTAGCAAATTTTAGAACTTTTGCATTTTTTTCTTCTAATAATTTTGCTATTGTAGTATCTGGATTTTTTACGAATGATTGCTCTACTAAGCAGATTTCTGCATAAAATTTTCCAATTCTTCCTTGTACCATTTTTTCTGCAATTTCTGCTGGTTTTCCTTCATTCATAGCTTGAACTTTTAATATTTCCATTTCTTTTTCTAAACGTTCACTTGGAACTGCATTTCTATCTAAATATTCTGGTCTTGCTGCTGCTATTTGCATACAAATATCTTTTGCAAGTTCACTGTTACCATTTTCTAAGTCAACTAGAACACCAATTTTTCCGTCTCCGTGAATGTATTTTTCAACTATTCCTTTAGTTTCAAATCTTTCAAATCTTCTAATTGTAAGATTTTCTCCTATTGTTGCAATTTTTCCAGTTAATACTTCTTGTACTGTTTTTGAATTATCTTTAATAAATTTTTGTGTTAATAATTCTTCTATATCTTTAGGATTTTGTTTTGCTATTTGTTCTGCTATATCATCAACAAATTCTCTAAATTCATTATTTTTTCCTACGAAGTCTGTTTCTGAATTTACTTCTACTAAACTTCCTATTTTTCCATCTTCTGTAACATATGCTGTTACAACTCCTTCTGCTGCTATTCTATCAGATTTTTTTGCTGCTTTTGCAATTCCTCTTTCACGTAATAATTCAATTGCTTTTTCAATATCTCCATCTGTTTCTGTTAAAACTTTTTTGCAGTCCATCATTCCTGCACCTGTTTTTTCTCTTAATTCTTTTACTATAGCTGCTGTAACCATTTTTTTATTCCTCCTTTTAACTTAAAAAGGACACGGCGCAAACCGTGCCCCATACAAATATTTTTATGAAATTATTCTGTAACACTTTCTTCTGCTTGTGCTACTGTTTCTTCTATACTTGTTGGTTCTTCACTTTCTACTTCATTGGCAATTTCTTCTGTTCCTAATTCGAAACTTTCTCCCTGTTTACCTTCAATAACTGCATTTGCTATAACTTCTGTAATTAGTTTTACTGCACGTATTGCATCATCATTACCTGGAATAGGATAATCTACATCTTCTGGATTGCAATTTGTATCTACTAATCCAACAACTGGTATTTTTAATTTACGAGCTTCTAATATAGCTATTCTTTCTTTTTTAGGGTCTACTACAAATATAACTCCTGGCATTTTTTTCATTTCTTTAATACCACCTAAGTTTTTTTCTAGTTTTTCCATTTCTTTTTTTAACCCTATAACTTCTTTTTTAGGTAATATATCAAATGTACCGTCTTCTTGCATTGTTTCTAGGTCTTTTAATCTTTGAATTCTTTTTTGAATTGTTCCAAAGTTTGTTAACATTCCACCTAACCATCTTTGGTCAATATAATACATTCCACAAGTTGTTGCTGCTTCTTTAACACATTCTTGTGCTTGTTTTTTTGTTCCTACGAAAAGAATATCTTTTCCTTCTTCAACTTGTTCTTTAATAAATCTGTAAGCCTCGTCAATTTTCTTTGATGTTTTTTGTAAGTCAATAATATGGATACCATTTCTAGCTTGGAATATATATTCAGCCATTCTAGGATCCCATCTTCTTGTTTGGTGTCCGAAATGTACACCTGCTTCAAGTAATTGTTTCATTGCAACTACTGCCATTTCTAATTCCTCCTTTTAGTTTTCTACCTCCATAAAGTGTTAAACATTTGCGCACACCTAATATTATAGGCACTATCGCAAACTAACTTTATGTGCGTATTTTTTTAACTTTAATAGTATATCAAAAAAATATTGCAAATGCAATACTTTTTTGATTTTTTTATTTTATAAATTTTTACTTTTCTACTATTTTGTATATTTATCATATTATTTCAATTGCCAATAAAGAATTGGATAATCTCCTCCGTTGTCTACAAAATTACCATTCGAACCTTCAACTAGTTTAGTCTTCCAGTCGACGACCTCATCCATATCCATTACGTCAACTTTCTCACCATCTTTTTTATAAAAACTAGCAATTCCGTTCAGTAACCGTATCAGAATTCTTTTTATAAAAACAGTTATTTACAGATGTACTACTAATTCCACATATATATCCTTTCCTTGTTGCAGTATTCGAATTTCCCGGCGTGTATATTAATTCACCTACGCAAAAACAGTTAGAAACTGTACCACTTCCTTGTGTTTGAGCACAAATTCCTCCCAACGCAGGCCAAGAACATTCTGTAAAATTTAATTCTACCTTTCCAGCATTATAACAGCAATTTACGTATCCGCAATCCGCAGCTATACCACTAACTTTTGGATTATTACCAACTCCACTCGCCAAAACATAACCAGAATTATAACAGCATATTACACCCGCTCCATTTGACCCCATTATACCTCCAGATTGCGAATATGTGTCACTCGTAATAGAGCACTCAACAGTTCCATTATTCCAACAATTTCGAACTGTACCTTTTGACTCACCTTGACCAACAATTCCACCAGTAGCTACTTGGTAACCCACACCTATACTTTTAATATTTGCTTTATTATAACACCCTTCTATTAGTCCAGTACTAGTTCCACAAATTGCCCCTGTGAATGTTTTTCCATTAATTTTTCCTGATTC
>CANRAM010000028.1 GCA_947628605.1 uncultured Clostridia bacterium
TGATATTCTGGTTTTATACAAATATTGCCTATTTCAAAAGTATTATTCTCTATTTCTTTTCCATTGTAAAATCCGGATCAATTCATCTTTTAAGTATATAAGTTCTATATTTTTTGAATTTTCTTTCATAAATTTATCAAATAACTTCTTTTGGATTTCTTCATTCCATTCTCCATAAATTTCTTCTACATATTTTTGATAAACTTTCTTTTTTAAATCATAAACAAACTTAATTTGTTCCTGATTACCATTTTTGTATGGTTTTAATTCTAAATTTGGTACATCCCATGCTAGTCTAATCTTGCGTTCTGTAATTTTATTTTCAAGAAGTCGGACTTTCTGTTCAGAAATAATGTGGTCATAATTTGAAATCGCCTCTGAAAAAATACATCCACAATATTTTTGCATATATAAGCCTAATTCTCTTGCTTTAGCTTGTCCTTGTCTAAAGCCTACTCGAAAATCTCTATACACAAATTGCAAATTATAATCACCGCGCTATTTTATTTGCTTGTTCTTTTAGTAAATCATGTTTTTGATATGGGCTTACTAATAAAGTAGTTGTGAATGCATCATAGCCATTTTCTTTTGCATATTCAGCAGTTTTTTGCAAACGTACTTTATAGCAATAATTAGCACATCTATTCGGTAAATCTGAAATTACATTTTTAGTAAACTCGCGTAATCCATATTCTTCTTCATATATGGTATGTATGTTTATCATTTGTGAATATTCTTTTAGTGTATCACGCCTTGCTTTATATTCTGTATATGGATGTATATTTGGATTATACCAGTATAAGGTTGGTTCTATCCCTTCTTGTCGTAATTTTTCTATACAATATACACTACAAGGTGCACAGCAAGTATGCATTAATAATTTCATATCTTCCTCCTCAAAACATAACTTTACCTATTCTTTGCATTTTACAATTCCGCCATATTCATTACTAAATATTATATCTCCTAAACTGTGAATTATATCCTTTAAACTCTTATATCTTTTTGTTCTATTAAAATATATAATGTAATCTGCTTCATAAATATCATATTTGGTTCTCAACATTTTTACATCAAGTGCAAATTGACCTTTTTGCGATAAAATTCCTTTTTCATTTTGTACATATTTCGTTAATGCATATGACCAATATCCTTGTTCTGAATTTCCAATAAGTTCTACTTTTTTTTCAAAACCTATATTATCTTTAAAATATTTCAATATTTCTAATTCTTCTTTATATAAATCTATCTCTCTCTCATTTAGAATGGTTTTATTTACTCCAAATACCTCAACAACATTTGTTGGTCTTTCATTGGAATTTATTTCTTCATTTTTTAATGGTGTATTTACAAATGTTAGGTTTAGAACAATTAATATAATATACCCTCCTACTATTCCAAATGCTACTTTGGGATATTTCTTGTAAATTTCTATTAGTCCTATATAATTTAAATAGAATAATATGAACCACAATGCAAAATAATTTTTGCTTAAATAATACATAGAAACTTTTTCTATAATAAATCCTACCAAAAGTATTTCTATAAACACTATTGCAAAAATAAAACTCATACACGCAAAACTATTTTCTTTATATTTCTTAGCAATTACATATATTGCTATTGGTAAAAGTACTATAATGTTAGAATATAAATTAACATATATGTAACCATATTTAGCTAAACCTTCTCCTACTATATGTGATGAATATTTAAAAATATCATTTGTACTAAATTTATTTATTAAAATAGAATATGCCTCTGGTGCTAAGTGATATACAAAACCTAAGAAAAATGGTATCAATAAAGTAGTTATTAATAATGTTATAGTTTTTTTATTAAAAATAGTCTTCTCTCTTTCTTTTCCTATCTTACAGAAATATAACCATAAACTTGAATATATAAAAGGAACAAACATATAATATGCACAAAATAGCCCAAAATTTAATAATGCAAAAGTTACAACTATAACTGGCATATCCATTTCTTCATTTTTGTAATAATTTACGGCTAAAAATATTAATTCAAGTATAAAAATACCCATATTTAAATACTCAAAACCAAACAAAAAACTATTTAATGGATATCCCATAGTATAAATAAGGCTTACCAAGAAAGCTAAAAACTTAGTTTTATTATCTTTAGAAAATCTCGATAATATAGCATACATTACCATAGCCGTAATAAACAGTATAAAAATACCAAATAAAATAAATATCTTATAAAAATCAAACTCATTTACAATACCTGAAAAACACTTCATTAATAAGCCTGAATTAACATACGACATAGCTTTTCTTGTATTAAAACTTCCATATATTTCGTCATCCTGCTCTATTAATAAGGAATCATTTTCTTCAAACATAGTTGAAGTAAGATAATGTACTGATGGATCTCCTGTTTCATATTTTATATTAAAAGGAAAACCAAAATTCAAATATGCCATTAAAAGTATTGCCCCTGCTATTATAATAACATATATTAAATCTACTTTATGAAATTCATATTTTTGTATCTCTTTTTTTCGTAATATAACAAATAATAAAATAATTGCAATAACTATATTAATAATTGACAAATTAGTTAAAGTTACCGGTATTACAAAAAATGTTAATACATAACATAAAAAAGTATTATAACAAAATATAAGACCTATAAGCAAACCAATAAATTCAAGTATATTCATTTTTTTATCAGATTTTTTTATTAAAATCAAGTTAGTTATTAAAAAAATCATAGAAAAAGTATAAAGTGTTACCATAAAAAATTACTCCTCTTTATTTTTTATTCCTAAATGTGCATATGCTTCACTCATAGCTATTCTTCCTCTTGGTGTACGAGACATAAAACCAATTTGTATAAGATATGGTTCATACACATCCTCTATTGTTTCAAGTTCCTCCCCTATAGTTACAGCAATAGTCTCAAGCCCAACAGGTCCACCATTATATTTTAATATAATAGTTTCCAATATTTTTCTATCTATTTCATCTAACCCTAAATCATCTATTTCAAGTTTATTTAATGCAATTTTAGCAATTTTTAATGTTATATCTCCATTTCCTAAAACCGATGCATAATCTCTAACCCTTTTTAAAATTCTATTTGCAATTCTAGGAGTTCCTCTTGAGCGTCTTGCAATTTCCTTTGTTGCGTCCTCATCTATGTTTACTCCTAAAATAGTTGCAGACCTTTTTACAATCAATTCCAATTGTTCATTAGTATATAATTCAAGACGAGATACAATTCCGAATCTATCTCTTAAGGGCGTTGTTAATGAACCTGCTTTTGTTGTTGCACCAATTAAAGTAAACTTTGGTAAATCTAATCTTATTGACCTTGCACTAGGACCTTTTCCTATAATTATATCAAGAGTATAATCTTCCAAAGCAGGATACAATATTTCTTCTACACTTTTATTTAATCTATGTATTTCATCTATAAATAAAACATCAAATTCTGAAAGATTTGTAAGTAAAGCGGCTAAATCTCCTGGCTTTTCAATAGCTGGCCCTGATGTTATTTTTATATTCGAATTCATTTCATTTGAAATAATATTTGATAATGTTGTTTTACCAAGGCCTGGAGGTCCATATAATAGAACGTGGTCAAGAGGCTCACCTCTTTTTTTAGCAGCCTCTATATATATTTTCATACTCTCTTTTACTTTATCTTGACCTATGTATTCACTTAAAGTTTTAGGTCTTAAGGAATTTTCTAATCTTTCTTCTTCTGGTCCTTTAAGTTCTGGACTAATTATATTTTCGCTTTCCATTTAGTTCCTCCATTATTTCTCTATTACAACATTATATCCTATAAATAATCCTGTTTCTATAACTCCAACAATGCTTTTTAAATCTCTTTCTAAATTCTCACCAACATTTCTAAAAACAGCATCTAATATTACATTTCCTTTTTCAGTTATAACTGGACCATCTTTCCCTTTTGCAAGCCTAAGCACAACACTTTCTGCTCCCATACAAAATAATTTTTCTCTTACATAATGAACCGCTTGTGGGGTAGTTTCTACTGGTATAGCAAATTTGTCACAAATATTTTTTACAAATTTCGATTCATCTACTAATATATATGTTACTTCTGAACTTGCAATGTTTAATTTTTCTCTAAACATTGCGCCTCCTCTTCCTTTTACTAACCAATTTTTATCATTTACTTCATCAGCTCCATCATAACTCCAATCTGGCTTTTTGTCCATTAATGTTGTAGTTGGTATTCCTAACTCATTACATAATATATTAATTTCATAGGATGTAGGAATTGCTGTAATACTTAAATTCTCCTCTTTTACTCTTTTTGCTATTTCTTTAGTTGCTACAAATGCTGTAGAACCAGACCCTACTCCAATAACATCTCCATTTTTTACTCTTTGTGCTATTCTGTTTCCAATTCTTAACTTATCTTCTAAATTCGTAATTTCCCCATTCCATTCAATTTTTTGTGCTGTTTCTTTATTCCACTCCATATTTTCCTCCATACTTATTACATATTTTGCTCGATAATAGTTGGTAATTGTGCATATGTATCAGTTGATAATAATTGCTTTGATACTACTTTTCCATTTAATTTTAAAATTCTATATGCTCTAGATTTATATCCTCCGTGTCCATTTTGCACTGTTTTTTTAGTTCCTTTTGGAAGTGATGTATTAGTTCTATATTCTGTTTGCATTGGTATAGTTGAAAGTGTTTCTGACTGTATAGTAACATCATATTCTACCTCTTCCTTACAACCATATATATCTACTTTAATTCTACCTCCACTTACAGATGATACAATTTTTATAGGATATTTCCTAGAATTTTTAAATATAAATTCTGGTCCACCCCACGAAACAGTTGCATCTGTACTTAGTGGGACATATCCTGTAGCAAACCTATGGTTAGACCTAGCTACAATTTCCAAATTTGCACGTAAAACTGTATTATATAATGTTGAAGAAACTTGGCAAATTCCTCCACCTATACCTTCTTCTACCTTTCCACCTACATATACAGAAGCTGTTTTATATCCAGCTTGAGCAGTTCTTTTTCCTACAACAGTATTATACGAAAATTTTTCACCTGGAAGTAATACAACTCCATTTATTTTATTTGAAGCTAATCGTATATTAGTTGCTCTATTTGTATTTTTTGTTGAAAAAGTTGTAGAAAACGATGCAAGTAAATTTGGAAAAGCTTCTGTTCCAATTTGGTTCGTAGTTACCTTTGGCGTTGTTACTTTAAGAGGTATAGTTATTTGTTCTTCTTGGTTATTTAATAAATTTTGAACTTCTTCATTACTTATTTTAAAATCTATTCCATTAACATGAGGGTATACTGTAAAAGGATTTTGAGTATAATATGCATCTTGAGGTGCTTTATAAATCTCTGCGTGTATTTTCTCTATATCTACTGCATCAGGCTCTTTTTCTTCAATTGGTATATCAATTACAGATGCAGAATCTAAATTTTTAAAATTCTGTACAACACTGTTTTTTAATTCTTCTACTTCAATTACAGACCCTTTTTTCCCTTTATTTATAATTAAATTATTCTTTTCGACATAATAATTACTTTGTTGTACTTTATCTGGTAAATTTTCAGATGTTGACTGTATAAAATCTGTTAATGCTTTTTCATTGTATGTAAACGATGGTGTTATATCTATATTGTTCATCATTGTATTTATAATTGTATAATTATCTTTTAATATATTTCCATTACGACCAATTTTATATGCTAAATCAACTGCTTCATCCACTCCAAATTTAGCTTCTATTTGTTCAGCAATTAGTGATGTTTCAAATTCTCCGTGTTTTAATACTATATTTTGATTTAATTTTTCTTGTAATATTTCATTTATTTTTGTTTTTGCCTCTTCACAAGTTAATTTTGATACATCAATTCCTTTTATGGATATACCTGAAATGATTTTATTATTATTTTTATTGATTAATGCAAATACCGTTGAGAATACTAATGCACCAATAAGAAGAATAATAGATACTACTGTAATTACTATAGTATATTTATGTAACATACTATTTCCTATTTTTTTACTATCATCATCTTCTAGTTTAGAAATTTCTTCTATTTCCGCTTTTTCAACATTATTTTTATCTTGCATTATAGCATCATCTTCTGTCTTAACTTCACTATTTCCCGAGTTTTCTTCCCTTATTTTTTCCAAAAAAATTAACTCCCTTAATTTCAAAATAAACCGTACTATATATTATGCATAGTACGATTTATATATTATCATATAAATAAAAAATGAACAATATTTTTTATAAATTTTCTTATATATAATAATTATTTAAAAATTTCTTCAAATTCTTCTGCAGTTATTGTTTCTTTTTCTAATAGTAATGTAGCTAATATATCAAGTTTATCCATATTATGCGATAAAATCTCCATAGCTTTTTTGTATGCTATATCTATTAACGTTTTAACTTCTATACCAATAACATCTTCTATATCTCCACCAAATATTGTTAAATTGTCTTTATCTTCAAGAGATATAGGACCTAATCTTTCACTCATACCATAAACTGTAACCATATCTTTTGCTATTTCTGTTGCAACTTGAATATCATTTCTTGCACCAGTTGATATATCATCTAAAGCAATCTTTTCTGCTGCTCGACCACCTAGCAAACCTATTAACCTTTCTTCAAGTTCTGTTTTAGATTTATAGAATTTATCTTCGTTAGATTTATACATTGTATATCCACCTGCAACACCTCTAGGTATAATAGAAATCTCTTTTAATGGGTCACCCGTTTCTAAAAATCTTCCAACAATAGCATGTCCTGCTTCGTGATATGCTGTTAGTTTCTTTTCTTTTTCTGATATAACTCTACTATTCTTTTGTATACCTACTGTGGTTTTCTTAACAGCCTCCTCTATATCATCCTTTGTAATTTCTTTATGCTTGTTTATAGTTGCTATTATAGCTGATTCATTCAATATATTGGCAAGTTCAGCTCCGGTAAATCCTGCTGTATCTTCTGCTATACTTTTTATGCTAACATCACTTGCAAATTTCTTTTCTTTAGAGTGTATTTTTAATATTTCCTCTCTACCTTTAACATCTGGAGGTGCAATTGTAACTTGTCTATCAAATCTTCCAGGTCTTAATAATGCTTTGTCTAACATCTCTGGTCTATTAGTTGCTGCAAGAACAATAATTGTTTCATTTTTTTCAAATCCATCCATTTCAACCAACAATTGATTTAATGTTTGGTTATTTTCAGATTCTGCTCCACTACCAGATGTTCTCCTTGAGCCTATAGCATCAATTTCATCTATAAAAACTATACAAGGAGCTAACTTCCTTGCTCTCTCAAAAAGTTTTCTAACACGTGAAGCACCTAAACCTGCAAACATTTCTATAAACTCTGAACCACTCATAGATATAAAAGGTACTCCTGCTTCCCCCGCAATAGCTTTAGCAATTAATGTTTTACCTGTACCTGGTTTTCCATATAATAAAATTCCCTTAGGAATTTTGGCTCCCATATCGTAAAAAGTTTTTGGTTCTTTTAGAAAATGAACAATTTCTACTAACTCTGCTTTTTCCTCTTCTAGACCTGCAACATCGTCAAATTTAACATCTGTTTTATTAGTTTCATTATCATAAACTTTTCCTTTATCACCTAACCCTTGCATTTTAAATAACAATACAAATAATGCTACCATCATAATAGTTGGCAATAAACTTAATAATGTCGTTGGTATTTTTAACAATATATTTTGCTCTTTTTGTTCTAGTTTAAATTCATTACCTTCATTAGTTTTTTCTTGTATTAGCTCCATAAAAGCCTGCGTACTAGGTACAATAGCCTTTTTTTCTTCTTCTTCATCTTTTAGCTTTACTTTAATAGAAGTACTTCCTACCGACATTTCTATTTTTTCTACATTTTGTTCATTAATTTCTTTAATTAATTCTGTATATGCAATATTTTTTTCATCTTCTTCATCGTTATTTTGGCTTAAATATATTCCTAGAAATAGCATTGCAATTATTAATAATATACAAATTATGATTATTGCATAAATAAGACTTTTTTTACTTTTATCGTTTTTATTGTTTTCTTTTTTATTCATTATTTTTTTCCTTTCTAAATTTGATATTACTATTGTTGTGGGGCAAGCCCATTATCATCTATATTATCATCTTCTTTAGGCTCTTTATCTCTTTTCTTTTGTTTATCTTCTTGTTCAGGCTTTTCTTCTTTATCGTTATCTTTATCTTCTTTTTGTTGTTCTAAATCCTTTCTTACTTTCTCTTGTTCATTAATTATTTTTATTAATTCCATATGCTTGTTAATTAAATCCGTTCTAATTAATAGAATGGCTAAAATCATATAAATATACGAAATAGTTGTATACATCCATTGGAAATACTTAATATTAATTCCTGTAAACATATTTACTACTATATAAATTAAGTTTAGTATAATTGGCAATGTTAACGCATAAATTCCCATATTAAAGCAAGCTTTGAATTTTATTTTTACACTTACTATTCTTGCAACTATGAAACCTAGTAATGCAAGCATAAGTGCATCAATTATTGTACTTGTAAAATATATAATAAACATATAAATTGCTGATACTATGAAAAATCCCATATATAAATTCAATGTAGTTAATCCATTAATCAATTCTAATAATTCTTCTTTTGTAAAATTAGATATTGAATATTCATTTGCAATTTGATTATATTCATATTCCATAGTTCCACTCAGCAAGTTATTTTTATAAACAATTTTATCTTTTAAAATAATAATTCCACTATCATACCTTCCAATTTCATCTATATATTCATTTACTTTATCAGTATCTTCTTGTGTATTAATAATTACTATTGGTATCATATTAAAGTTTGTATTTATAAATAGTTCATTATCATTGTTTACACTTAAAATTCCATTTTCATATTTAATATCTTCAATATTATTTTTTATATAACTAACACCTTCGTCAACAGACTGTTTAAATTGATATGTGAAACTCAATGCTACTACACAAGAAAATATTATCATAAGTAACAATAAATAAATTATAGCTTTACCAAATTTTTCATTAGCAAAAATTTGATATTTATCAAAATCTACTATACTTGTTTTTATTCTATTAAAAAAATGAAATTTATTTGTTTCTTCATTAGACATAGTATTTCTCCTTTAATTTATAATCTCTTGTTTATTTACATTTTTTCAATTTCCACATCATCTTTTAGGTCTTTTACTTTATAGCCATATTCTTCAATTTGGTGTCTTAGTGTATCAGATAATTCCCAATTTTTATTTATTCTTGCAATTTTACGTTGTTTTACAAGTTCTAAAACTTCTTTTGGAATTACTTCTTTATTTTCCTCCATTTTATCTATTTTTATTCCCAATATTTTATCAAATTTTAATAATAATTCCGCCATTTTTTTAGATTTTTTATTATACTTTGCAACTTCCCAAACAATGCTTATGGCTTGTGGCATATTTAAATCATCATTAATTGCTCTATGAAAGCTATTTTCAAACTCATTAATTATTTCATCTGAAACATCTTCATTACCTTCTAAGTGTTTTTTGTATGCTTCTTTTAGTTTTATTAAAGATTTATTACTAGCATCTATTGCTTCCCAAGTAAAATTCAGTTTATTTCTATAACTAGCTGAAAAACAAAATATTCTATATGCAAGTGGATTATATCCTTTATCTATAATATCGTTCAATAAATATACGTTATTTAAACTTTTTGACATTTTTCCACCGTTTATTAATAAATATTCACCGTGTATCCAAAATCTTGCTGGGATTTTTCCAGTTAAACCTTTACTTTGTGCTATTTCATTCTCGTGATGAGTTGGTATTAAATCTATACCTCCTGTATGTATGTCAAATTCATCACCCAAATATTTCTTTCCCATAGCTGAACATTCAATATGCCATCCTGGATAGCATAACCCCCAAGGACTTTCCCACTTCATTAAATGGTTATCTGGTGCTTTTATCCATAAAGCAAAATCATATGCATTTTTCTTTTCTTTATCTAATTCAACTCTTGCTCCTGCTTTTTGCTCGTTTAAATCTATACCCGATAATATACCATATTTATCTAACTTTGCTACATCAAAATATATTGCAGTAGATGTTTCATAGGCATATCCTCTTTCTACTAATCCTTTTACAAATTCTATCATATCTTCAATATGGTCTGTTGCTTTACAAATAATTTCTGGCATATCAATATTTAATGCTCTTAAATCATTTAAAAATCTTTCAGTATAAAACTTTGCTATTTCGAGAGGGTCTTTCCCTTGTTCTTTTGCAGATTTTATCATTTTATCTTCTCCTTCATCTGCATCAGAAACAAGGTGACCTACATCCGTTATGTTCATTGCGTGTTTTAATGTGTATCCATTATATTTTAAAACTCGTCTTAGAACATCTGTAAATATATATGTTCTCATATTTCCAATAGTTGCATCTTTATACACTGTTGGTCCACACGAATACATTCTTACTTCATTTCCAATTAATGGTTGAAAAACATCCTTTTTTTTAGTAAGTGTATTATATAATTTTAATTCCACCTATCTTTTGCCCTCCTTCTTATATACTTTTAATGCTTTTCTCCAGTAGTATCTGTTGTTGTGTTTGTAGTATTGGTAGTATTTGTTGTATTAGTAGTATTTGTTACTGTATTAGTAGTGGTATTTGTATTTGTTTTATCTTCAGTAACTTTTACAGTTCTTGTTGCTGTTCCTACATTTCCTGCTGTATCAGTTACTGTATAAGTAATTATATATGTTCCTGCTTTTGATGTATCTACTTTATCTACAACTTTATTATCTTTTTTTATTTCTACTTTTATCTTATCTGTTAAATCTTTATCTATATCGTCTTCGGCTTTTGCACCTTCTTCTTTATATTTTTCATTAATTTTTAGTTCAACAGTTGCTTTTCCATTTAAAGTAACTACTGGACCGAGTTGTATCAGCTTTTTGTGTGTGAATATCACAGGTTTCCGTTGGTGCCATATATTGAGCATCACCTGCACTCTTCCACGCTGTTCCACTAGATTCTGGTCTTGTAATGCAAACTCTTTCTTCAACATCTGTACAAAATTCATTTGCTATTTTTCCAGTTTCTTTACAAATCTTTACTTTTACGTGGACATCACAACTTTTACCTGGAGCAGTTCCTTTTACAAACATTTCTGAATATCCTCTACCACCACGTGGGTCAGCGTTGCATAAATCTGTAGCTAATAATCCAGAATCTTTACATACTGTAGCATTTACTATACCTCCCGGCTTCTCAAATTTAGCAGATGCTAAGCCAGAATGTACTTGTTTCATTATACTACCCCAACGTCTAGCAACCGTACCACTTCCCGGAGCTTTTCCTTTACCAATTTCTTGGTCATCATATCCAAAATACATAGATGCAGTATAATAAGGTGTAAATCCACAAAACCACGTAGAAGTAGAACTATTTGTTGTTCCTGTTTTTCCACAAGTTTGTTGACCGCTAATTGCTGCTCCTGTACCTGTTGCTCCCGCAGAACCTGTTAGACCTGTTCCTGTAGGCTCGGTAAGTAATGATTGTAATATATATGCATTTTGTTCTGATAATACTCTATGTTTTTCTTGTTCTGTTTTTAATATTATATTTCCATTAGATTCTTCTACTTTAGTATAAAATGTTGGTTCAATATAATTACCACCATTAGCAATTGTAGCATAACCTCCTGCCATTTCTAGTGGGCTAATTCCTTTAGAAACACCTCCTAAAGCAAGTGCTAATCCCTCGTCACCCGAACTTAAAGACGAAACCCCAAATTGCTCTAAGTATTTCATAGACTTGGCTGGTGTAAGGTTTTTCATCATTTTTACTTCTGGTATATTTCTTGACACTCTTAATATATATCTTATATTCATTAAACCATAATATGATTGATTATCGTTATGAGGTGTATAGCTTCCATAAGAAACTGGTGTATCATCAACAACAGTACCAGCATTGATTAGACCCTCTTCAAGAGATGGTCCAATAACTGCAAGAGGTTTTATTGAAGACCCCGGTTGATGACCTGCTGCTGTAACCCTATTAGTTCCCCAAGCTGTTTTCTCTCCAAGAACTCCCACTGATGCAACAACGTACCCTGTTTTGTTATCAATTATAACCATTGCAGACTGAAGTTGGTAAGTTTCTTTAACTTTTTCTCCATTTTCTTTAGTTTTTGTTCCGGTTGTTGTTTTTATCCAGTCCTTATTAGTAGTATATGCATTATCTAGTATTTTCTGTATTTCTCTATTTTCGGTTATATATATTTTATAACCTCCACCTTTTATTTTCTTTTCTGCAATGTCTTCTGATAAATCCTTACTTTCTGCATATTCATCTATAACTTGTTTTACTGCTAATTCTTCATTTTGCGTTAGTGAATTATTATTAGTAATTGTTCCTTCTTTAAATGCTAACCCTGCATCTACTTGTGCAATTGCTTCATTATATTGTGTTTCATCAATTTTTCCTTGTTCTAATTCTTGCTCTAAAACTGTTTTTGTTCTAGATTTTATTTTTTCCATATTTGGTTCTTCTTTGAATGGATTATATAAATTTGGCGAATGGTTAATTCCTGCAATATATGCTGATTCTGCAATTGTTAACTCTATAGGCTCTTTATCAAAATAATAGTTTGATGCAATTTTTACACCATATACATTTTTTGCACCTCCGCCTAGTGGAATAGTATTTAAATATGCTTCTAGTATTTGTTGTTTAGACATTTCTCTTTCTATTTGATATGCTCTTACAATTTCTTTTATTTTTCTAGTCCAATGTTTTTCTTTTTCCCCTGTTGCATTTTTGATTAATTGTTGTGTAATTGTACTTCCGCCATATGAGCTATCCCCCGTTATATATTTAACAGTTGCTCCAAAAGTTCTTTTTATATCAACACCGTGATGTTCATAAAAACGTTTATCTTCTATTGCTACAAATGCCTTTGGTAAATACTCTCCCATTTCAGATAATAATACAACTTCTCTATTTTCTTCTCCATTTAATTTTGCAATTTCATTACCATTACTATCTACTAATGATGTATTCATTGTGCTTATGCTTAAATCTTCTGCTGTTATTTTTAGGTCATCTCCAAATAAGCCAAAAATAACTCCCCCTATAATTCCTGCACCAATTATTATTCCAATAACTATTACTGCAACCATGATTTTTATAAACATCTTTAATTTTGGATGATTGCCCTTTTTATTACCTTTTTCTTTTTTACTTATATTTTTTCCCTTTTTAGTCTTCTCTTTTTCTTCGCTTTTCTTACTTTCCTTATTAGTTCCCATAGAAACCTCCTTTGTATTCGTAAAAGTATATAGGTATTATATTACAAATATTTTAAAAATTAAAGTATTTTAAGAAATTTTTAAAAAGATTTGCTTATTATAATTTATAATCATCTAAAACATCGTTTATAGAAGTGGTACATTTAGCACCTTGTTTTATAAGTTCATTGGTTCCAACTGAATTAGGATTTGTAATATTCCCTGGAATTACATATACATTTTTTCCTTGCTCTAATGCAAAATCTACTGTAATTAATGTTCCGCTTCTCTTCTTCGCTTCAACTACAATTACTCCATCACTTAATCCGCTTATTATTCTGTTTCTTTCTGGAAAAAATAATTTATTTGGATTTGTTCCTATTACATACTCTGAAATGATAGCTCCATTTGTGTTAATTATATTATTATATAATGATATATTTTCTTTAGGATATATTCTATCTAACCCACTTCCTAAAATTGCAATAGTTTTACCTTTAGCCTCAATACATCCCATATGGGCCATAGTATCTATTCCTCTAGCCATTCCACTTATAATATTTATATTATTACTTGCTAATTCATACGACATTCTTTTTGCTACTTCATCACCATATTTGCTCGAATTTCTACAACCTACAATCGCAATAGCATTATCATTTAGAATATTAATATTTCCTTTTATATATAAAGTTACTGGTGGGTCGTATATATTCCTTAACTTATTAGGATATTCTTTATCGTATATTGTTACAACTTTTATATTATATTTTTCAATGTAATTTATATACTGTTCTATATTTCTTTTATATTCTATATTAACTATTGAATGTGCTATTTTTTCTCCAAATCCTTCAAGTTTTATAATATCATCAAATTTTAAGTTCCATATTACTTCTGGCTCAACAAATTTTTCTAATAATTTATTTTTTCTTCTACTTCCCAATCCTTCTATTCTAGATAACCATATCCAATATTTTTTACTTTCTAAATTGTTTTCCATTTATCCCTCCATTTTATTAAAAAGATATAAAAAATAAAATCGAAAAAAAGCATAAACTCGCTTCCCTTCGATTTTATTTTTACAATTATTTTATAATTTTATAGTTTGTTTTGCAGCTTTAACTACATTAGTCATAAGCATTGCAATTGTCATAGGACCAACTCCACCTGGAACTGGTGTTATATATGATGCTTTTTTGGATACATCGTCAAAATCCACATCCCCTATAAGTTTGCCTTCTTCATTTCTATTAATGCCCACATCTATAACAACAGCTCCTTGCCTTATCATATCCGCTTTTATAAAGTTAGGCTTTCCTAATGCTGCAATTAATATATCTGCGTTTTTCGTTGTTTGTTCAAGATTTTTAGTTTTCGAATGACATATTGTTACTGTTGCATTTTTATTTAGTAAACATTGTAATAATGGTTTTCCAACAATATTACTTCTTCCAACAATTACAGCGTGTGCTCCTTCAAGTGGAACATTATATGCCTCTAACATTTTAATTATTCCATACGGCGTACAAGATACAAAGCAGTCTTGATTTAAACTAAGTTTTCCTACATTTATTGGGTTAAATCCGTCAACATCTTTACCGTGTAGCAATTTCCTTAAATGCTTCATTTATATCTAATTGTTTTGGCAATGGGCTTTGTAATAATATACCGTGTATATTTTTATCAACATTTAATATATGTATTAAATTTAATAGCTCGTCCATTGATGTATTTTCATCTAATAAATATTCTTTATAATCTATACCAACTTCTTCGCAAGCTTTAGACTTATTTCTAACATATACCTTAGATGCCTTATCATCTCCTACCATAATAACTGCAAGTCGTGGATTTATTCCTTTATTTTTTAATTCTTCAACTTCTTGTTTTAAATTTTGACGTATGTTTTTTGCAAGTGTTCTTCCATCTATTATTTCCATTATTTTCCCTTCTTTATATAGGATTTTTATATATTGTACATTAATCAATATTTTTTTTCAATAATTTTTTTAAATTTTTATGTATCGATGTGTCATATGGACACATCTTATATCCTAGCAACATTTTTTGCAACATATTAACATTATAATTCTTACCACAATTAGTACAACTAATAGTACAGCTATAGCTACTATCGCTCCTACTCCTAATGCTGCAAATAACCCTGTAGCGGCTCCAATTATAACTCCAATAACAAAAGCTAATAATATTGATAATATGAATATTATTATATCTATGCAACATTTTTTACTTATACAATCTCTTTGTTCTAGCATAATTTCCACCTCCTTACCACACTAAAGAAGTGTTATATACTATAATATTCTGTTTTTCTTTTGAAAGTTACATTTTTCTTACATAATTATTTCTCTTCCCTAATATTCAACATATTATTTACTTTCATTTCTCCCGCTCTTGTAACCTTATTATATCCATATTTTTTCTTTAATTCATCCATTACTCTATCTAATTTTTCGTATTTTTCATTTTCTTTTGTATTGAATAAAGACATTTGTACTTCTTCTTCATCTATTAATTTATCTACCTTTATTCCTATTAATCTAACTGGTTTATTGCTATGTAGAGTTTCTAATAATTCTTTTGCTGTACAATATATATCTTTTGTTGTGTTTACATATATATCCAATTTTTTCTGATGTGAATATACTTTAAATTCATTTGTTTTTATTTGTATATTAATAACTCCTGCAAGCATTTTATGTTTTCTTAATCTAAATCCTACTTGCTCGGATAATGCTAATAAAATTTCATTTAGTTTATTTATATTATAAATATCTTGTGGTAGTGTAATTGAATTTCCTATGCACTTTGGTTTTTCTTGTTCATAAATCACTTCACTTTCATCAATTCCATTAGCATATTCCCACATAACTTTTCCGTGTTTTCCAAATTTTTTTATTAGTAGTTCTTTATTTAATTTTGCTATGTCTCCTATAGTTTTTACGCCTAAAGTTTCTAACTTTACAATGCTTTTTTTGCCTACCATAAATAAATCTGATGCTGGTAATGTCCACATTTTACTTGGTATTTCTTTTTTATATAATGTATGTACTTTGTCTGGCTTTTCAAAATCTGATGCCATTTTTGCAAGCAATTTGTTATTTGCAACTCCAACATTTACTGTAAATCCTAATTCTTCTTTTATTCGCTGTTTTATTTCATAAGCTTTATTAATTAATGTGTCTTTTCCTAAAAATAATGTTAAATCCATAAAACATTCATCTATAGAAAATCTTTCAATTTTTTCTGTATATTCTAGTAATATTTGATATAAATCATTTGAATGCTTTCTATAACTATCATAATTTCCCATAAAAACTTGTATTTCTGGACATTTTTTTCTTGCTTGATAAATTGTTTCACCGGTTTTTATTCCAAATTGTTTTGCTGGCATACTTTTTGCTAAAACAACTCCGTGTCTATTACTCTCATCTCCACCAATAATAGCTGGAATTGTTCTTATATCTATCTTTTCCCCATTATGCAGTCTATCAACTGCAGTCCACGATAAGAATGCATTATTTACATCTATATGAAGTATTTGTTTTTCCATATCTTCACCCGAATATATATTAAAACAAATGTTTTTATTTGTCAAGTCATTAATTTTATTTTTCTGTTTAAATTTTAAAATACTTCAACTTCTTTATTTAATAATACTATTTATATTTACTCTTAAATATTTAGTGCAACACTTTTTATATCTTGTAATTCAAATCTATATTTTTGTTCTACTTTTGGGTATTTTTTATGGTCTACTTCACTTAGAAACATATCTATTGGTCTAATCCAAAGACTACCATCACCATATAATCGCCTATATACAACATATTTTTCTTTAGTTTCAGAATGATTAGCAATATCAACAACTAAGTAATAATCTCCTTTAAAATGTTTGTAAATACCATTTACTTTTAACTCTCTCATATATATTTTTCCTCCATTTTTTCT
>CANRAM010000029.1 GCA_947628605.1 uncultured Clostridia bacterium
CATTTGTTGTATGTACCCCCTTTCGTTAGTATTACCTAATTACTCAGGCTCGTGTATTATATATCATTTTTATTAGCTTGTAAAGAATATTATCTAATTGGCTCTAAAATCGTCATATTTCGTTGAAAAATTCATAAACAAAATTTACTTTTCTTATGGACATTTTCAAATTATTTGCTTTATATGGTTTACTTTAAATTTGTGATTATATATGTAAATTTCGATTGCATCTATCCTTATATATTCATTTTCTAATTTTTTTAAATATAGATAATAATTAATAGTTTTTATAAGGTGTTTTGTTTTATTTATGTTTACAGCTTCTATTGGTGTACCATATATGTTATTAGTTCTAGTTTTTACTTCTATAAAAACTAGTTCTGTTTTATCTTTTGCAATTATATCAATTTCTCCTTGCTTACATTCAAAGTTTCTTTCAATTATTTCATACTTTTCTTTTTCTAAATATTTTACTGCTAGTTCTTCTCCTAATTTTCCTATTTCGTGTCGTATGTACATTTTAATTTTCCTTTATTTTAAACTTATTTGAAGGCAATTTTTCTATATAGCCATCTATTTCTAGCATAGTTAATTTAGTCATTATTGTAGATATATCTTGTTGCAATTTTTTTGATATATCATTTATGTACATTGGTTCTTTTATTAGTAATTCGTATATATTTTTATATTCTTCAGGAACACTTTTTCTACATATATCTACTTTTACATTTAATAACTTCATTATGTCCGCTGGTTTAACAATAAGCTTTGCCCCCTCTTGTAATAGTTTATTAGTTCCTATTCCAAATTTACTATTAATATTGCTTGGTATACAGCAAACTATTTTTTGCTGTTCTTTTGCAAATTTTGCAGTTATTGTTGTTCCGCTTCTATATTGTGCTTCTATTATTAAAACTACATCTGATAACCCACTTACAATTCTATTTCTTTTTGGAAAATTCTCTTTTTTAGCTTCAACCTCTTCTGGGTATTCTGTTATTATACATCCGTCATTATAAAGTATTTTATTAAAAAGCCATTCGTTTTCTATTGGATATATATTATTAAACCCTCCACCTAATACTGCAATGGTTCTACCCTTCTTGTTTAGTGCTCCTATATGTACAGCTGTATCAATACCAATAGCCATTCCACTAACAACACAAATATTTTGACCGACCTAACTCCTTTGCAAAATATGTAGCACTTTCTCTACCATAGTATGAACAATCTCTTGAACCTATTATTGCAACAGTATTTAACTTATTTAATAATTTTTCATTTCCTAAACAATATAATTCTTGTGGTGGACATTTTATATTTAATAATCTTTTTGGATATTGTTCGTCTGTTATCTTTATCTTTTTACATCTCATATTTTTACTCACTTCCTTAGTTTTTCCAGTACTTTCTATCTAAACTTCTATATTGTATTGCTTCTGCAATATGCACTGCTTGTATATTCTCGCTTTGCTCTAAGTCCGCTATAGTTCTTGCTACTTTTAATATTCTAGAATGTGCTCTAGCACTTAAAGATAGTTTTTTAAAAGCATTTTCTAAAATTCTATTCCCTTTTTCATCTAATTTACAAAATTTCTCTACTAATTTTGGAGTTAATTCAGAATTTGAAAATATATTATGCTCTTTATATCTTTGAATTTGAATTGCTCTTGCTTTATTTACTCTTGATTTAATTTCTTGTGATGTTTCTATTTTTACACTTGAGTTTAATTTTTGATATTTTACTGGTGTAACTTCTATTTGTATATCTATTCTATCTAACAATGGGCCACTAATTTTAGACATATACTTTTCTATTGATTGTGGTGTACAATTACATTCTTTATCTACAGAACCATAATATCCACATTTGCACGGATTCATTGAAGCAACAAACATAAAATTACACGGATATGTTAAACTTGCATTTACTCTTGCAATAGTTATTGTTTTATCTTCTAATGGTCCTCTTAAAACTTCTAAAGTATTTTTATTAAATTCTGGTAATTCGTCTAAGAAAAGTACTCCATAATGTGCTAAACTTATTTCCCCTGGTTTCGGTATTCTTCCTCCACCTACTAATGAATTGGCTGATATTGTATGATGTGGTGCTCTATATGGTCTTGTTGTAATTATTGGTGTATCTTTTGATAAAATTCCTGCTACACTATGTATTTTCGTAATTTCTAATGCTTCTTCAAATGTTAAATCTGGTAGTATTGTAGGAATTCTTCTTGAAATCATTGTTTTCCCGTGACCCTGGACTTCCTATCAAAAGCAAGTTATGTCCACCAGCTGCTGCAACTTCTACAGCTCGTTTTATATTTTCTTGGCCTTTTACTTCTGCGAAATCTAATTTATATTTTTGTTCTTTAGAAAATATGTTTTTTGAGTTGGTTGTCTGTAT
The DNA here is from genome assembly GCA_947628605.1 of uncultured Clostridia bacterium. GTDB lineage: Bacteria > Bacillota > Clostridia > TANB77 > CAG-508 > RGIG8482. The sequence continues at coordinate 2,408 of CANRAM010000029.1, forward strand.
TTCTATTTTTTCTTCTTTGTTTAGATACCTTACTAATTGATATAAATTTTTTACACCTATTACTTCTATTCCATCAACAATAGCTGCTTCCTTTTTATTCTCATATGGCACAATTATTCGTTTCATTCCTAATTTTTTTGCTTCTATACTCATTGGAAGCACTCCATTAATTTTATTAACCTTTCCGTCAAGTGATAACTCTCCTATAAATACTGTATTTTCTAATTCTCCGCTTTCTAATTTGACCAAAGTTCATTAATATTCCAACTGCTATTGGTAAATCAAAAAATGACCCTTCTTTTCTTGTATTAGCTGGTGCTAAATTTATAACTATTTTTCTACTTTGAAATTCAAAGTTTGAGTTTTTAATTGCTGTCCTAACTCTTTCCATAGACTCTTTAATTCCTGCATCTGGCAGTCCAACTATTTGCCAACTTGGCATTCCTGCTGATACGTCTACTTGTACTTCAATTAAATAACCGTCTAAGCCTTGCAAAGACATACTTTTAACAATTGATAACATTTTTTAACCTTCTTTATATTAAATTTTTTCTTGGAGATTTTTATCTAAGATTAAAAATCTTTTTGAAAATATTTTATTCTTGAATAAACATCATTATCTTAACAAGGATTTTTTATTTTGTCAATAGAAAGTAAAAAAAATCTTGAAAAATCTAATTAATGCTGATATAATAGCAAAAAATATATGTTTTTTGGTATTTAGGAAAGAGGTTTTATGGAAAAAGCACTAAATTTTCTTAAAATGTATTTTGGTTATACCAGTTTTAAGAAAGGTCAAGAGGATTTAATACGTAACATTTTGTCTGGCAAGGACTGTATGGGTATAATGCCTACTGGAGCTCGGAAAATCTATTTGCTATCAAATTCCTGCTTTAGTTTTTAGTGGTACAACTATCGTTATTTCCCCTTTAATTTCACTTATGAAGGACCAAGTAGATGCATTAAACGAAGTACGGCATTCCTTGCAGTTTTATTAATAGTAGTTTGTCTAATGCTGATTATATTCAAACTATTGAAAATGCTAGTTTAGGTATGTATAAAATAATTTATATAGCTCCTGAGAGGCTTAATTCTGAAGGTTTCATACGTTTTTTAAATTCTATAGATATTCCTATGATAGCTATAGATGAGGCTCACTGCGTTTCTCAGTGGGGTCACGACTTTAGACCTAGTTACACTGAAATAGCAAATGTTATCTCTAATTTAAAGAAACGCCCTATTATTTGTGCCTTTACAGCAACAGCAACAAGTCTTGTTAAAAATGATATCATTAGTTTGTTAAATTTAGATAATCCGTATATATTAACTACTGGATTTGATAGAGAAAATCTTTCTTTTTATGTAGTATCTACTGATGATAGGAAAAGATATGTTTATAAATATTTAAAAAATCATAATGATGTTTGTCGGTATTATTTATTGCTTAACAAGAAAAAATGTAGAAAGTTTATATAATGATTTATGTGAGCTTGGATACAAAGTTTCAAAATATCACGGTGGTATGAGTGATAAAGATAGAACTAAAAATCAAAATGATTTTGTTTATGATAGAACTAATATAATGGTGGCTACTAATGCTTTTGGAATGGGAATAGATAAATCAAATATTAGATATATTCTTCATTTTAATATGCCAAAGGATTTAGAAAGTTACTATCAAGAAGCCGGCCGTGCTGGTCGTGATGGAGCTCCGGCAGACTGTACTTTACTTTTTAGTAGAGCAGATATTTTAACTAATAAATTTATAATTGAACATAATGGTATGGATTTAGAGCATAGCGTAGAATATGACAAATTAAATGATATTATTGATTATTGTAATACTGATAAATGTTTAAGAAAATATATTTTAGAGTATTTTGGAGAGACTCCTTCTTTTGAAAATTGCAATAATTGTAGTAACTGTAATTCTGAAATAGAAACAACTGATATTACAGAGGATTCTAAAAAAATTATGTCGTGTATTAAAAGAATGAATGAAAGGTTTGGAGCTAATTTAGTAACAGATGTTTTAAAGGGCTCTAACTCTTCTAAAGTAACTAATATGGGATTTGATAAACTTTCTACTTATGGTTTATTAAAGGATTATTCTAAAAGTACTATTAAAGAACTTATATCGTTTTTAGTGTCTGAAGGATATATAAATTGTGTTGGTAATCAATATCCTATTTTGGTTTTGGATAAATCGGCAAATGATGTTTTGTTTAATGGAAAAAAAGTGTTCATTCGTAAAAAGGTTGAAAAAATTGCACCTATATCTAAAGATTTACCTGCAATTGATACAGATTTGTTTGAAGTATTAAGAAAACTAAGAAGAGAAATTGCACAACAAGCCAATGTTCCTCCTTTTATTATATTTTCTGATGCAACTCTTTGCCAGATGTGTATAAATTATCCTACTTCTGAGGATGAAATGCTAAAAATATCTGGTGTTGGTAAAGTAAAATTAGATAATTATGGTGGTCAATTTATTACAGCTATTTCAAATTTTTTAAAATCACAAAAATAAAAAATCTAACAAAAGTTAGATTTTTTATTTTTATTGTACATTTTCTTTTATATAGTCAACTACATCACTTACAGAAACAATTTTTTCTGCATCTGTATCAGGAATTTCTAGGTCAAATTCTTCTTCTAATGCCATTATTAATTCAACTATATCTAGTGAATCTGCTCCTAAGTCATCTATAAAAGATGCCTCCATTGTAACACTGCTTTCTGTAACTCCTAATTGTTCTACAATGATTTCTTTTATTTTTTCAAATATTTCTTCTGAACTCACGATTTCAAGTTCACCCCCTCTCATTTTTTTATTAACATTGGTATATAAACAATATTATATGTTTCATTAATTGTCAAGTATTTTTTCATTTTTATTGCTTACTTTTTGAAATTCTTCTGTCATTTTTTCTACTGCTTTATTTTTTACGAATTGTTCTGCTTGTTTTATTGTGAATTCAAATAATTTTTCATCACTACTTCCGTGTGCTTTAACTACTGGTTTTTTTACTCCTAAAAATAGTGCTCCTCCATATTCTTTGTAATCCATTGCTTTTGATAGTTCGTTTAGTGATGGCATACACGGAATTGCACCAAGCATTGTTAATACGTTTTTCTTTATGCTTTCTTTTAATGTTGTTTTTACAAGTTTTCCAACGCCTTCTACTGTTTTTAAGAATACATTTCCAGTAAATCCGTCCGCTACTAATATATCTAACTTTCCTGAGAATGCATCTCTTCCTTCTACACTTCCTACAAAGTTTATATTTAATTCTTCCTTTTTCTCTTGAATTAGTTTGTATGAATCTTTAATTAATTCATTTCCTTTTGTTTCTTCTGTTCCTATGTTTAATAATCCTACAGTAGGATTTTCTTTTCCAAATGTATTTTTTAAATATATACTTCCCATTTGTGCAAATTGTAAAAGGTTTATTGGTTTGCAATTTGTGTTAGAACCACAGTCTATTAATAATAGCCTGCTTTTATATGCTGGTAGTATTCCTGCAAGAGCTGGTCTGTCTATTCCTTTTATTCTTCCTATTAATAAAGTTGCTCCTGTTAAAAGAGCTCCACTATTTCCTGCTGAAATAAATACGTCTCCTTTTCCTTCTTTTAGTAGGTTAAAACCTACAACCATTGAAGAGTCTTTTTTGTGCTTTATCGCTTGAGTTGGTACATCGCACATTTCGATGGTTTCTGTTGTATGATGTATTTTTAATCGTGGTGATATTTGTGATATATCGTCTTTTTTATATAGTTCTTTAATTCGTGAATTGATTATTTCTTTATTTCCTATAAGAACTACCTCTGCTTCTATATCGTTTATTGCTTTAACTGCTCCTTTTATATTGGCATCTGGTGCATTGTCTCCACCCATTGCGTCTAATAAGATAATCATTTATATTGCCTCCAAATTTATTTTTCTTTATAATTGTATTTATAGTGTATTCATTTTATTATTTATTTATAAAAAATGCAATAGTTTTTGACCAATTAGTTCCAATAAAATATTGTCTCTTGAATAACAAAAATAATCCTTATTTTTTAGGATTATTTTTTGTTACTTTTTCGAGGCACGAGCAATTTATTAAATTATAAAAGGGAAAACAAATTATACTATTTTGCAAAACTTGTTTTCCTTTTTATTTTACTAATTTATTTTTGCCAATTCAAAATTGGATATCCACTATTGATATTATTCTTATCTTGTATATAATAATCTCCTAAGTCTTTATATAAATTATCTTTCATATCTTCTTTAATAACAATAGCATTTTGTATATTTTTTCCGAATGTCTCCGGCCTTCATCATTTATCCTATATGTAAGATTTAAATTATCACACATATAGCAATTTTTTACAACAGCACTACACGAATAATACGTTCCTCCTAAAATTGAAGCATCACGGCGATAATTAGTACTACCGATTAGTTCTACTTTTCCAATATTATAACAATTAGAAATTTCCACTGCATCACTCTGAGCACAAATGCCTGCGATAGCCTGACAGCTCAAATTTTGTCCAGACGTATCGGTAAGCTTCAAATCGCCAGAATTATAACAAGAATATATCTTCATTTTCTCACTCATAGTAATTCCGCCAACACGACAATTAAAAAAATTGGTAGTAACTGTTATATTACCAGAATTGTAACAACTTTCAATAATTGTCCCATCGAAAGACATTCCACAAATGCCACACGTATTTCCGCCTTCTTGAGTCCTAGCTGACCCTATAATTTTTCCTGTGTTATAACATTTACTTATTTTTCCACCTTCTTTTATTATCCCTGCAATTCCTCCTAAATTATCTACATTTTTCGATGTAATATTTGCCTTATTATAACAACTCTCTATTACCCCCTCATTACATCCTGCTATTACTCCAGCTGTTACTCCTGTTTCTTTATTTAAGTTTATTTCATTACCATCCACGCCTATATTTTTTATTGTTCCTTTACTATATCCAAATAACCCTTGATATTCCGAATTATTATCTATTGTTAAGTTGCTTATCGTATGTCCTTCTCCGTCAAATGTTCCGTAAAAATGGATGTTCTGCATTACCTATCGGTGACCAATTTGTACTTTCTAAGTTTATATCTGCTTGCAATACTATCGTTTCTCCTTTATATGTCTTGCCTTTATTTACTTCTTCTGCAAAGCTTTCTAGTCCTTCTTTATCGCCTATTTTTAGAGTTACATTATTTATTCTATCATCTACTTCAGTCTCAAACTGTTCTAGTGCTACTAATTCTTTGTCTTGTGCATTTGCGTAATTTTGCACTGCTAATTGAGCTCTACTAAATATTCCTCCTTCTTTTAATGTTAAATTAATTGTTACCCCTGCTAGTATTAATAACACTATTATTGTTATTACTAATGCTATTAGTGTAATTCCCTTTTCTTTGCTGTAATTTTTGTTTCTAATTTTTAATACTATCATTTTATGCCTCCTCCTAATTTCTTTTGTTTAACTTTTAGTATTAAAATTTTATATAACATAAATTTCTATTACAATACTTTTTATAGTTTTATCTAGTAATATATTTCCATAACAAGTTACATATATAAAGCTATATTATAAATAAAAAATAATCTTTAAATATACTATAGTAGTAATTTTAAAGATTATTTTCTATTTTCTTATTCCTTACTTTGCCAATATAATATTGGATATTCATTATCATTTATATTTTGTTCATTTTTAACAAAGTTTGAACCTAATTCTGTTAAAACCATATTTAAATCCGTACACTTTTCCCAGCCTTCATTCTCATTTTCTTCTCTTCCATACACTTCACCACATCCAATTTTACAATTGTCCGTTTCATAAAAAAATGAATTAATCACACTTGCAGAAACACCAGGTCTACAATCCAAAAAACCAACAATGCCTCCTTTCCTTACAGCTCCCGTATAATTTCCTTCAAAGTATACATCACCAGTGTTATAGCAACAGGCAATATTAGATAATGCCCCTGCAAATCCACATATACCACCAACACGAGGATAATTAATACTATTAATACTAATTAATTTTATAGTTCCAATATTATAACACGACTCAATATTACCACCATCTAAACCTGCAATTCCCGATACACCTAATTGATTCCCTTCTCCAGTCATACTAAGATTACCTATATTATAACAACATTTAATATTACAATTACTACTTGCAGAACCAGAAACTCCGACCAACTTGGCACAAATTTTCTCCATTTTGTATATCTATTTGACCAGAATTATAACACTTATTTATTGATGCCTCCCCAGCAATTTCACCTACTATCCCACCAAGGTAACTATTTTCTTTACCTCTTTTACATATAATATTTACTTTATTACAGCAACTCTCAATTAGACCTTCACTATATCCTGCTATTATTCCTGTATATTTTTCTGTGCTATTTAAGTTTATATCTTCTCCTTCTATTTCTAAATTTTTTATTGTGCCTTTGTTATATCCAAATAGTCCTTGATATTCAGACTCAGTATCTAATTTTAAATTTATTATTTTATGACTTCTTCCGTCAAATGTTCCGCATAAAAGGGGTTGTCTCATTACCTATTGGTGTCCAACTTTCTCCTTCTAAATCTATGTCGCTTTGCAATACAACAGCTTCTCCTTCGAATGTTTTTCCTGCTTTTACTTCTTCAGCTAATTTTTTCAATTCTTCTTTACTTGCTATTTTTCGTGTTACGTTATTTATTATATTATCTACTTCTGTATCAAATTGCTCTAATTCTGAAAGTTCCTTTTCCTGTGCATTTGCGTAATTTTGTACAGCTATTTGAGCTTTCTTATATATTCCTCCGTCTTTTAATGTTAAGTTAATTGTTACTCCTGCTAAAATTAATAACACTATTATTGTTATTACCAAAGCTATTAGCGTAATTCCCTTTTCTTTTTTTAATTTTTCCTTTGTTGTTCTTATTCTTTCTCTTATTTTCATATGTTTCCCTCTTTCTTACGACATATATGTCGTGTTTTTTATTATTATATACATATATAGTATAATTGTCAATAATAATATGACATTTTTATCATAGATTTGTTTTATGTAGTGTGAAATAATTGCCTAGTAGTATAAGCAAAGGAGGTATAATATGATATATGAAAATAGAATTAAAAAAAAATTAACTCAGGAACAACTTGCTGAAAAAGTTGATATTAGTTGGAGACATTTGCAACGTTTAGAATATAATGAAGATAGAACTACTGTTAAAACACTAAAAAAATTAATTAAGGTATTAGAGATTCCCGATAATGAAATTTTAGAATATTTAAAAAAATAATAAAATTTTTTTACTTGTATTTTTTTCTGTAATTTTCCCAAAATTGTTTATGTTTTTATAATATTTTTTTAATTACTTTTTTGTTTATTTTAATTTTTTATTAGTACATAATGTTCTTTTATTTTTTAGTGAATTGTAAAAGTAAAATATAATTTGTATATGAATTAATATATTTAAGTTTTACACTAAAATAAGCATTTTTTCAATATATAAAATCAAAAAAATGCTTATTTTATTTATATTAATCTTACATTTTATTTTAGTTTTTCAAATTACATTTTACTTTTACAATTTACCTAATTACCTACAGTTACGTAGAACCCTACTATTTTACCAGTAAATTCTTGACCTGAACTACCACCGACAATCAGTTAAATTAATCTTTTGTTTTAATTCACAACCTGAAGGAGCATAACCACTTTTAGTGAAATAAACACCTCCCCCTCCGATTAGTTATTTGAGCAAAAACATTATAGTTACTCACATATACAAGCTGTAAAACCGCACTATGCGCATAATTACCATATCCCCCAGAACTTATCACATAATAACTATTTGCTGGAATAGTACAGGTTGCACCAGTGTCAACGGGTGCATTCTGGACTCCCGTAATTTTTGTACCTTCACTATCAATACTATGGAATACTGGCATATTCTTACTTAATGTATCTATATTTAATGAATTTGTCTTTTCTTTTTCTTCTAATGCTGATAGTCTTTCTACAACCTTTTTAAATTCTTCTTCAGATATTCCGTCACTACTTTGGCTACTTCCTGAACCAGTACTTTCAGTATTGCTTCCTCCTACAGTTCCACTTGTTGTTTTGCTATTTATTATATCTTCATATGCTATTTCGTAAGTAGTACCTTTAGGAATTAATTTCAATTCTTTACCTGTTCCTGTTACTTCTCCATATTCCCCTAATAAATCCTTTATTTCTTCATCAGTTAATTCTCTTGATATTTCTAATTCTTTATCTAATTTTGCTAGTCTTATTTCTTCTTTTATTGACTCTTTTTCATAATCTTCCTTTGCTTGTTTAGCTTTTGAAAATACTCCTCTATCCCCTATGGTTAAATTATACGTTACTCCGTGCTAAAATTAAAAGTACAATTATTGTTATTACTAGTGCTATTAACGTAATTCCCTTTTCTTTGCTGTAATTTTCGTTTCTAATTTTTAATACTATCATTTTATGTTCTCCTCCTAATTTCTTTTGTTTAACTTTTAGTATTAAAATTTTATATAACATAAATTTCTATTACAATACTTTTTATAGTTTTATCTAGTAATATATTTCCATAACAAGTTACATATATAAAGCTATATTATAAATAAAAAATAATCTTTAAATATACTATAGCAGTAGTTTTAAAGATTATTTTTGTTACTTTATTTAAAAATTAAGATTCGATATTAATATTATCCAATTGACTTTTTATAAAATTATTTAATTTCGGTATATCTTTTAATGCTGTATTAAATATAATATCTAAATCCATATCTCCATAATGATGTGCAAACAATTCTCTCATACGAATAATATTTCTCCAAGGTATTTGACTTTCTGTTTCCTTTATAAAATCCTTATACGTTTTGTCTAATTCTTTTGTTAATTCTCCGATTTGAAAAATTTTCATTGATATTGAATCTCTGAAAATATTATTCTTTTTAAATGTATCTATTTGTGTACCAAAAAATTTAAAATTTTCTTCTATTTCTGTACAATATCTTTGAATATGTAATAATATCGTTGTCTTTCTATTAAAATTAGTCATATAACACCAGCCTTTCATTTTTTACTTGTTTATAAAATAATTCTTTGGCAAGTTTTCCATATTTATTATCTTCAACTACATCGTCTAGATATGTTTCTTCTGTAATAACATCAACCTCTTTGCTTAAAGCTTGCTGTAGTTCTGCTTCAAATTCGGCTAAATTTAATAATGTAATTATATTTGATTTTTCTTTTACTATCATTATATCTATATCTGAATTAACTCTTGCTTCTCCTCTTGCATAAGAGCCAAATAAATAAGCTTTTTTAATATTATACTTTTCAAATATTGGTTTTGTAATTAACTTTATTTCTTCAATTGTATAAATTTTATTTTTCATTTACTTAATTTTCTCCCCCAAAAAATATCTATATTATAAATATTTAATACCTTTCAACTCTTAATTACAATAACATATTATATGTTATTTTTCAATATTTTTATATAATGTTCTTTTATTTTATTTAATTAATTAAAACAGTAACCTTTTATAATTTTATAGCTTTTACTTGTTTTATATCAAATAAAAAGGTAGAAAGAATTATGTTAAAAATAATTCCCTCTACCTTTTATTTAATAATCTAATTACTTACCTCTAAATTACATTAAGCAAGTTCAATAACAGCTCCTACTTCTGTAAATTTAGCTTTTAATTCTTCAGCTTCGTCTTTAGAAACTCCTTCTTTAACTGTTTTTGGAGCTCCATCAACTAAGTCTTTTGCTTCTTTTAATCCTAATCCTGTAGCATCTCTTACTACTTTTATAACTTGGATTTTGTTAGCTCCTGCATCTTTTAATACAACATCAAATGAAGATTTTTCTTCTGCAGCAGCTCCTCCTGCAGCACCTCCTGCTGCTGGTGCAGCAGCTGCTACTGCTGATACTCCAAATTCTTCTTCTATTGCTTTAACTAAATCTGCTAATTCAACTACTGTCATTTTTTTGATTTCTTCAATCATTTCTTCTTTACTCATTTTTTTTCCTCCTTATTTTTTTAGAATTTTATTCTAAATTTTACTTTCTTATAATTTTATTTTTTATGAATTTTAATTCATTATTTTCTAAGCATTTGCTTCTTTTTGAACTTTAACTTGGTCAAGTGCAACTGCAAGTTTTGAAATATTTCCAAGTAATGCACCAGCAAGCATTGATAGTAAAGTTTCTCTTGAAGGAAGTTTTGCTATTGTTATAATTTCTTCAGCAGTCATTACTTTTCCTTCTATAATTCCACCTTTTATTTTATAAAAATCATTTTTCTTTGAATATTCATATATTGCTTTTGCTGGCTCTAAATAGTCTTCATTAGATAATATAACTGCTGTTGGACCTTCTAATACTTCGTCAAGCCCTTCTATATTACATTCTTTTAATGCTCTTCTTGTTATATTATTTTTTATAACTTTATATTCAGATTTTGCTTCTCTTATAGATTTTCTTAAATTTGTTACGTCTGTTACATTAATTCCTCTGTAATCTGTTAAAAGTACAAGTTTAGCTTCTTTAATTTTAGCTGCTAATGCTTTTACTTCTTCATCTTTTTGTTTAATAATTTTTTCATTTGCCATTTAGTTATTCACCTCCTTATAATTTTACATTTGTAAACCAAAAAACACTAACAAAAAACTACTTATAATATGTCTTACTTCGAGGCATATTACGAGTAGTTTCTTTAATCCGCTCATATTTTATACCTCGGTAGGACTTATTTTTTGCCTACTGTCTTCGGTGTATTTATTATTTTTGATTAATATATACGCTTGGTCCCATTGTAGTAGTTATAGCAACACTTTTTATGTATTGACCTTTAGCAGCTGCTGGTTTAGCTTTTATTATAGCTTCCATAACAGTTTCATAATTTTCAACTAATTTATCTACTCCAAAAGATAATTTTCCAAATCCTAAGTGAATAATGTTTGTTTTGTCTAAACGATATTCTACTTTTCCTGATTTAATTTCTGATATTGCTTTTGTAACATCCATTGTTACTGTTCCAGATTTTGGGTTAGGCATTAAACCTTTTGGTCCAAGAACTTTACCAAGCCTTCCTACAACACCCATCATATCTGGTGTAGCTACTATAACATCATACTCAAACCAGTTTTCTTTTTCTATTTTTGGAATTAATTCCTCTGCTCCTACAAAATCTGCTCCTGCTTGTTCTGCCTCTTTTGCTTTATCACCTTTGGCAAAAACTAAAACTCTAAGTGTTTTTCCTGTTCCGTTTGGAAGAACTACTGTTCCTCTAACTTGTTGGTCTGCGTGTTTAGAATCTACACCTAATTTTACATGTAGTTCTACTGTTTCATCAAATTTTGCTTTTGGAAATTTTTCAATTAATTCCATTGCTTCTTTCACTTCATATTGTTTTGTTGAATCTACAAGCTTTGCAGCTTCAACATATCTTTTTCCTCTTTTCATATTAACCTCCTTTGGTTCTAACGAATATATTTTATATATTCTCCCATTTTTTAACAAATTACTCTTCTACAACAACTCCCATTGAACGTGCTGTACCTTTTACCATACTCATAGCTGATTCTAATGTTGCTGCATTTAAATCTTCCATTTTTTGTTCTGCTATTTGTTTTACTTGTTCTATTGTTATTTTAGCAACCTTATCCTTGTTAGGTTTTCCTGAACCTTTTTCAATTTTTAATGCTTTTTTTATTAATACTGCTACTGGTGGAACTTTTGTAATAAACTCAAAAGATTTATCTTTATAAACAGTAATAACAACTGGTATTATCATACCTGGTTGATTTGCTGTTCTATCGTTAAATTCTTTAACGAATTGCATAATATTTACACCACTTGAACCTAAAGCTGGACCTACTGGTGGAGCTGGTGTTGCTTTTCCTGCTTCTATTTGTAATTTAATGATATTAGTAACTTCTTTTTCTGCCATTGTTTTTTCACCTACCTTTTTTAGATGTTTTAAATTATAGAAAGTTTAAATTTTAAGTTTTTCTTAAATTTTAAACTCTTACTTGCTTATTTTAAATAGCCTTTTGTACTTGTGAGAACTCTAGTTCTACTGGAGTTTCTCTTCCAAACATAGAAACTAATACTTTTACTTTGTGCTTTTCTTTATTAATTTCTTGTACAATTCCTACAAAATCTAGTAATGGACCATTTGTAACTCTAACTGTATCGTTTACATCGTAATCTATATTTATTTGTGCATCTTCAAATCCCATATTTCTTATTTCTTCGTCTGTAAGTGGTATGGGGTCTGCTCCAGAACCAACAAAGCCTGTTACACCTCTAGTATTTCTTACAATATACCACGATTCTTCCGTTACAATCATTTTTATTAGTACATATCCTGGAAAGACTTTTTTTAAATTAGTTTTCCTTTTTCCATCTTTTATTTCTATTTGTTCTTCCATTGGAACAACTATATCAAAGAAAAATTCTTCTAATTCTCTATTTTTTATAGTTTTTTCTAAGTCTGTTTTTACTTTGTTTTCGTATCCTGAATATGTATGTACTACATACCATTTTGGTTGAATTTCTTGATTTTCTTGAGACATCTATAAAGCCTCCTTTTATTCAAACATTTATTAAGATTAATTTATTATTCTACAGTATTTTCATTAACAGTATTTGTATCTATTGAATTTTCATCACTAATTGTGTTTTCTGTTACTGTATTTTCATCAATAACACTATCACTAATAGTATTTCCATCAATCGAATTTTCTACTGAATCTGATTCGCTAACAATACTTCTTAATCTATCTACTCCCTGTGTATTTAATTTTTCAAAAATTACGTCCAATGCAAAAACAATAACTGCTGTTAATAATACTATTGTAACAACTGCTGTTGTATTATTTGCTACTTGTTTTGGCGTTGGCCAAATAACTTTTTTTAGCTCTGCTTTAAAATCTTTAAAAAAATGTCTATTATTTTCTTTCTTTGTTTCTTTCGCCATTTTAACCTCCTAAAAATAGCTTATTTAGTTTCTTTATGTGTTGTACGTTTTTTACAGAATTTACAATACTTTACAACTTCTAGCCTATCTGTATTATTTCTTTTATTTTTCTCTGTAATATAGTTTCTTCTTTTACATTCTGTACATTCTAATGTTATATGTTCTCTTGCTCCTTTTGCAGCCATATAAATACACCTCCGTAACTTGCTTTACTTTTGAAACGATGTGAACATAATGCTTTTTAACATTATGCTCAAATAGTTTATCACAAATCTTGACTTGTGTCAATATTTATAAGGATTTTTGTTCCAAAATTTACATTTTTTTATAAAATTTATGTTTATATTTATTTCTTTATTGCTAAATACTTACTTTTTACTATTTTTTTTATTTTTCTTTTTAGCTACTGAAAATCCAAATTTTCCTACTTTTTTACCTAATGAATAGTAGCCCCCATTGCTATATGCTATCAAGTTGCATTTTGATATGTCAAATGCTCCATTTTTATCTATGTATTTATCACTTGCATTTATTGCTAATACTTCTGCTATAAACATATCGTGCGAACCTAATCTTTTTATTTGTTTAACTTTACATTCAACAGAAACAGGGCTTTCTTTTATCATAGGACATTTCACAAAATTTGCTTTTTCTTTTGTTAATTTCATACTTTTAAATTTATCTACATCTTTGCCAGATTTAACACCACACCAGTCAGTTGCATATGCAAGTTCTGTCGTTGTAAGGTTTATAACAAATTCCATTTGTTTTTTTATTATGTTATATGAATATCTATTAGGACGTATACTTATATATACCATTGCTGGATTTGTATTTATAATTCCTGTCCACGCTACTGTTATTATATTTGATTTTTCCATTGTTCCACAGCTTACTAAACAAGCTGGTATAGGATATAAAAATGTTCCTGGTTTCCACATTACTTTACTCATATAGAATTTTATCTCCAATAATCATCATTAAGTATTTCGCCTTTTTTCATACTTGGAACTTTAAGTTGTTTTTGCTGTGTTTCTGATTTTTCAGGTTCTTTATGACGTAAATCTGGAACTTGGAAATTTTCTCTTAATGATTTTGCTTTATGGTCTCTTCGTTGTGAAGCTGCTTTTCCTATTTCTTGATTAGCTTTATTTTGTTGTATGGCTTTATTATATCTATCTGATAGCTTAGTAATTTTTCCTTTTTGCTTTTCAGATTCATTTGAATTTTCTTTTTGAGCCATTTTTTCAGTAAATTCCGCATATATTTCATCGAAATCTTGAATTATTTCTTCTACTACTTTTTCACCTAACCTACTTTTTGTTTCTTTACTTTTTAGCATTTCTTCTATTACTCTTTTAGTTTGGCTTGCATCCGTTATTAATCTTTTGTTTGTGCTCATATTTTCTAAAAATTGGCAAACATATCCTTTTGCTTTTATATATTCTGGGCTTTTATTTTCATTATTATAATTTATTTGTGTATTATCCATCATTTACAACTCCCTCTTTTTGGTATCTCTTTTATATTTTAGCACTATATTTTATTTTATACAATAAAATTTTAATTTTTTTGCTTTTATTACTATATAAATATAAAAGCGATACATTAGTAATAAATTTTATTATCATTAATGTATCGCTTTTATAAAATAAAAAAACCTGGCGACGACCTATTTTTCCAGCAGGGTAACCCGCAAGTATCTTCGGCACTATAGAGCTTAACTTCTGTGT
>CANRAM010000030.1 GCA_947628605.1 uncultured Clostridia bacterium
TTTCTTGATTTTATGGAAACTTTTCTATTTACTTTTTTATTAAATTATTATACAATTCAATCAAATCTTAACTGTACTTTTCTTTGTGCTGTTAGATTTGTGATTTTTGAGATAAGCTCTGTTTTCATTTGTTGGCTTATCTCTTTTAATTTTAGCTTTATTTCCTTTATTTCCTTTATCCCTTTTTCTAGTAACTGTCTTATTATATGTGCTATCTGTATCATTAAATAATGTACCTTTATTGCTACTGAATTTTTAATATACAAATGTCCTATATCAAATGTTCTATTCTTTTGTATATTAAATCCCTCATTCTCTATTTTCCATCTCTTTCGTCCTAAATATATTGTCTCTTCTATGTTCTTATCTGTTATACTTAAATCTGTTATATATACATACTCTATTCCTTTTTTATCTTCTTTATATTTTATTATATTTGTTTTTTCTTCTTGATATCCTATTTTCCTTACATAACTATAATTTTTTATCTTACTTTCATTATCTCTTTTTACTATTCTTTCAAATTCTTTATATAATGTTGGTATTGCTCCTTCTTTGAATCTTATGATGTATTTCCATCCATTTTCCTTGCATATATCCATTACTGGCTTATTTGCATATAGTGCATCTCCTGATATTATTATTTTTAACCTTGGATATTCTTTTTTTATTTTCTTTGCTAATCTCTTAAAGGCTTTTGTTTCACAATCTTGCTTACCCACTTTTTCTGCTTCATTCTCTACAAATTCACTTCCTATGCTAAATACCATATCTCCTATTACTAATTTTGCTTCCAACACATATGTACTATATTCCTTATATTCCTTCCCTTTTTTATCTGTTTTATTTTTTACTAGGCAATTTTCATTATATTTTTTTCTACTTGTTGCCAATCCTGTTCCATCTATTATTATATGATAATATTGTCCTCTTATTTTGTATCTATCTAGCATTTTATTTCTTATCATTTTTACTATCATATATTTTCTTATTTCTTCTATTTCTTTTACTTCAACTCTTTTAAATACATCATTTATCGTATCACAATGAGGTATTTCTTCTAGTTCCAATCCGCAAATTTTTGCTATATTTTCTATTGCTTCATTTGTATCAAATTCTCTTGTTATTTCATTCATTGATTTTATTTCACACATTAACCCTAGTAATCTTACCATAAATATTACTTTCATTCTATATTTTATATATGACTGATGTCTTAAGTCTGTTAATTCTTCAAATTGTAATTCTTGCTTAATTATCTTCATTTAATACACCATCCTTTCCTTATAGATTTAGGATGATTTTTTGCAAAAGAAAAAAATCAACCATTTCTGATTGATTTTTGTATCTATCTGTTCTATTAGTTCGAATAGATACGTCGTTGGTGCGGATGAGAGGACTCGAACCTCCACGCCGTTGGCACTGGTTCCTAAGACCAGCGCGTCTGCCAGTTCCGCCACATCCGCATCTCATTTGCAATTAATATATTAGCATATTTATAGTTTTGTTGTCAATAGATATTTTATATTTTTTTTACATATTTTATAGAAACAAGATATATTTTTATTAATATATCTTGCTTCAAAATTAGTTCTTTAACTTTTTTAGAATTGTACCATTTTTAATATTTCTTCTTTGCTTCTTGCTCCTACTGCTTGGTTTATTAATTTTCCATTATTTATTACCATTAAAGTTGGTATACTTTCTACATTAAATGCTTGGGCTATTTTTTGTTGTTCATCTATATTTATTTTTCCAACTTTTACTTCTCCTTGTAATTGTGTTGCAATTTCATCTATTGTTGGTGATAATGTTTGGCAATGACCACACCAATTTGCCCAAAAATCTAATAACACTGGAATATTCGAATTTGCAACTTCTTCTTCAAAGTTCTCACTTGTAATGTTTACAACAGACATATTATCTTCTCCTCCCTATTTTGTATATATTTATATCATTATTATTTCCTATATTATACATTCATATTCTTTATAATATAATTTTATTCATATTTAAAGAAATAACCTTCCTTTTCTCCTTGTATTTCATCTTTAACAGTATAATTATGAATATCCATATCATCTAAGTTATATAATACACCTTGTAGCCCCCAATGATTTAATTGTATATTTACATTTTCTTTATCTTTAGCATAGTCTTTAAACTGATTTAAAATATTTTTCGCATATGCTGTATTGACCTTAATGTTATTTACTTGAACTGCACATATTAAGCCAACATTTATTATCATAATAATAGATATAATCGTTCCTAAAATTATACTTAATTTATTATTCTTATTAGCTAATAAATATATAATTGAAAAAACAGGTATAACAAATACATATGGTATATATCTTGCCCAATAATTTCCATCTAATATTATTAACAGCAAAGTTGTAATTCCTAAAGTAATTAAATATGGTATTAATAAATTATATTGCTTCTTGCGGATTAATTGAATTATTAGTACTATTGCTATAATACAAGTAATTATAAATACTCCACTAAATAATGGGCCAAAACCTGCCATTCTTATATCTGGTATTGAATAATTTTTTACTTCTTCTTTTGAAAAAGTAAATGGTACTTTTAATTCGGGCTCGATGTTCTCATCTGAGTATGAAGGAGAAACATTTTGACCTTTTGAAAACATTGATATTAGAAATATTTCTATATGATTTTTATTCTTAAAAGATTTTGGCTGTTCTTGCACTACCATATTATCAACGTGATTTTTTCCATATAGTGGGTATAATGGATTTCCATAATCTATTGTATTCTTCATATACGATGAAAAACCAACAATTACTATTGCAATTATAACTGTTATAACATAAAAACAAGTATAAGTTATAAATTTTTTTCTAAAATTTTCTTTGTCTTCTTTATAACTTTTATATAACCAATAAAAGTAAAAAGCACAACAAAAGATTCCTGCAAATGCAAGACCTGTAAATTTTGCATTAATACACCATATTATACTTGATGCTAAAATAAAAAAGTTTTCTTTTAGTAATTCTTTATCTTCATTGCTATCTTCCCCAATAGAAAAACAAGCATATAAAATTAGGAATAAACTTAAACATAATGTTCCATCTACATAAAAATTACTTATTTGCACAATTGTAATTGGATTAAAAGCAATAATAAATGCAATTGCAATTCCTGCAAGTAAATTCATTTTTTTATTTTTATATAAATAAGAAAATATTATACCAAACGTAATATACATTAACAATATTGTATATGCTTTTCCGCTTTCTATGTTGCCTGTAAATGCATAAATTACAGATGCAAATATTTCAGTTGCTTTTGCGTAATGGTCTACCCATAATGCATTAATATTTTCATCTGAAACATCAAATACATTACCTTTTTGAATTGTAAATTCACGACTGCTTTCGTAATTTGGATTCCATCCATTTTTTAAAGCACCAATTGCTAACTTATGGTATGTATTACCATCTGCTGTAGTATCATAAATGCTACCAGATATTCCAACACTAACTCCAAATATAATTGTTCCAATTAATATTGCAATTATTATTTCTTTCCATTCTTTTTTTTCTTTATTTTTTCCTTTACATATATAAAATAATATAAATAAGATTGTGCTTAGTATATAAATAATTGGCAAGTGTAATGGTGTTACTGTTACTTTTATGCAGAATAATAAAGTTGTAATTATTAATATATTAACCATAATAAATAGTAAATATATTGCAGACTTTTTTATATAAGATGCAATTTTGGTTAGCATTGTGTTAGCCATATTTTCCTCCTTACTTAATTCTTTGTTTTATCTTTCGGTCAATTCCTTTTCGTTTTATTAGCCTCATAATTCCAGTTTTTTGTAATACTTTAATAAATCCTCTCCATAGTGGGTTTGTCCATAATTTATCCTTTAAATGTTCAAACCTAGCATTTCCTGAATCTACACCATAGTATCTTCTATCTAATTGATTAAAAATAACTAAAAATTGTGCATATAATTCTTTGTTTTCTGTAACAACTTCTTCTGATATAGAAGTCCCTTTTTCTATTAAGTCTGTAATTTCTTTATTCATATTTTTAATCATATCTTTTATAGAAAAACCATTAATTACTTTTTGTCTACAAGTTTTTGCCATTTCTTTATATTTTGGAGATTCTATAATTTCTAATAAAGCATTTGCGTAGCGTTCTATTTCTTCTTTAGGGTAATTCCTATCATAAAAATTATCTTTTGCTGTTTGGATATTTTGTACAACTCTTCCGCAAGTGTTATCTACTAATTCTTTTTGTCCTCCAACATCTGCTGTTACAACAGGTGTTTCCATAGATAAAGATTCATATGTAGTTAATGTTAATCCTTCTGTTAAAGAAGCTATTACTTGTACATCTGCTAATTTATAAAATGGTTTAGCATCTTTTTGCATACCAAAGAAAATAATGTTATCCATAACGCCTAATTTTTCTGCTTGTTTTTTCATATCTCTTAATTCAGGCCCATCCCCTACTACGAATAAAATTACATCTTTTCTTTTTTCGCAAATTTGTTTCAAGATATGTACAATTAGAAGCGGTCTTTTTTCTTCAGAAATTCTAGCTAAAAATAAAATAATTTTTTTGTCCTTATATTTATCTTTATGCTCTATTATTTCTGGATAATCCTCTATATTAACTTTTTTGGCATCAAATTCTTCATAGTCAACTCCAATATATATTGCTTTCATATTTTGATTTATTCTGCCCATTTCATTTGTCATAACTTTTGTTAAGTATTGTGTACAAGTGTATGTTTTATCTAAAATTCTAGATAGACCTGTTGACTCTCTAGGATATTCCCCATTTCTCCAACTCCAGTTTTGTGAATGTAGATAGTCTGTAAATATTACTTTAGGAAATTCTGCTTTTAACCATGGAATAACATAATATCCATAAAAACTGTTCGATTGCATTACAAAGTCTATATTTCTTGAATAAATTAAGTAATGCAAAAATGCAGACCAATCTTTTCTATCTAAAAATGTTGTTAAATCAAAAATAGTTGCATATTTTTCAAATTTACATCTCCATATATAATCTGAAGGTTCTGTGGTTACTATTGTTATATCATATTTATTATGGTCTAAGCCTGATATTAAATCGTAATTAAATTTATCAGCACCACCAACGTGAAACCACGGAAAAATAAATAGTAAATGCTTTTTTTTGCCTTTTTCATAAATTGGTTTTCTATCCCATTCAAATTTATATGGGTATGTATCATAATTTGGTGCAAAAGGGATTGGAAACTGAATTGCTTCTAAGTCACCTGTTATTTTGTCTGCTTGTTTGGCAATTTCACGTTTTGCGTGAGCATCTTTTTGTTTATCTGAGTTAATTGATGCTAGT
Source organism: uncultured Clostridia bacterium (assembly GCA_947628605.1). GTDB lineage: Bacteria > Bacillota > Clostridia > TANB77 > CAG-508 > RGIG8482. The sequence goes on from CANRAM010000030.1 coordinate 5,380, forward strand.
ATTCCTCCTTCTTTTTTATTTCTGTACCAAAATCCATAAAAATTCATTCTAATTGGAATATGTTTCTTTTCTAATAATCTAAGCCATAAATGCCAATCTTCGTGTACATCTTTATCTACAACTCCATATCCTCCAACATCTAATAATGCTTGTTTTTTTATTAATGCACAAACTGGTAGAATATTTTCCCTTTTCTCTACTTCTAAATCAAAAACTTTTTTCCATAAAAATTCTTTTCCATCAAAATTTACCATATCTGCATATGCCCAAGTTGCATCTGGATTTGTTTTTAAGCTCCAATATGCACATTCTAGCATAGTTTCATCTATTTGGTCATCTGAATCTAAAATAAAAATTAATTCCGTTTTTGCAAGTTTTATTGCTTCATCTCTAGTTTCAATACGACCTTTATTTTCTCTTGTTATAATTTTTATTCTTGAATCTAACTTAGAAATTTCTTCTAAGGTTTCTTTTGTTCCCTCTTCTGTACTTCCATCATTAATAATAATCCATTCCCAATAAGGAAAGGTTTGATTTAAGACACTATATGCTGTTTGCTTTATATAATCTTTTGTATTGTAGTATGGCGTAATAATTGAAATAAGTGGTTCTTTATCTTTTTGTGCTAATTCTTTTTTTAATACTAATCCTGGTTCATTTGTATAATCAAAATATTTTTCTTCTTCCATTGTAACCTCATCTTTCTTAATTTTATTTTTTATAAAAGCAATCTATAATTCTTCTGCAAATCCTTTTTGTAATTTATTAAAAATCATATATCCTATAATGCATACAACAATTAAAATAGCTCCTAGTACAAGCAAACTTCGTACATCCGGCATTACCTGATTATAAAACATATCACGATAAGCCCCAATTATGTAAGTCATTGGATTAATGTTCAAAATCCATTCAAAACCTGTTCCTTCTATTGTATTTGCATTATATACTATGGGTGTTGCATAAAATAATAGTTGTAGTGCTACTCCTATTAAATGTTGCAAATCTCTTATGTATACAGTAACAGCCGAAACAATAAATGAAATTGCTAACACAAGTAAAAATTGTATAATAAATATTAGTGGATAAAATAAAATATATTTTGTTAAGCCAATTCCTTCAAAGAGTACAAAGGCAACTATTATTATTGTGGAAATTAAGAAGTTTACACCTTCGCTTATACAAATTGATATTGGCAAGATTTCTCTTGGAAAGTATACTTTTTTTATAATATTTCCATTTTCAATTAACGTAAAAGCTGACCTAGTAATAGTTGTAGAAAAAAAAGTCCACGGAATTAATCCACAACATAAAAATGCTACATAGCTTTTTTCATTATTTTTCATTATTAATGGAAATACAATTGCATAAACTAAAATTTGCAATAATGGGTTTAAAAAAGACCATATAACTCCTAAAAATGAATTTTTATATTTTCCTCTTATTTCTTTTTTTACACTTGTTTTTAATAATTCTCTATAATTATATAAATTTTTAAATATATTCACTTCTTCACCTTCTTTTCTATTTATGCTGTAACTTTTATATATTCATTTACTACATCTTCTGTTTTTCCGTCCATTCTAATTTCGCCATTATATAACCATACAGCTCTATCACATAATTGTTTTACCGATTGCATACTATGTGTAACAAATACCATTGTTTTTCCTTGTTCTTTTAGCTCTTTCATCTTTTTAAAGCATTTTTCTTGAAAATGTTGGTCTCCTACAGATAAAATTTCATCTATTAATAGAATATCTGCATTTACATTAATGGCTACTGAAAATGCAAGTCTCATATACATACCTGATGAATATGTTCTTACAGGGTTATCTATATAGTCTTGTAGTTCTGAGAATTCTATTATTTGTTCAAGCCTTTCGTCTATTTCTTTTTTAGTTAAACCAAATATTGATGCATTAAAATAAATATTTTCACGACCTGAAAAGTCTGGATGAAAGCCTGCACCTAATTCTAGTAGTGATGTTAATTTACCGTTTGTTGTAATTTTTCCTGCATTTGGGTAAATTATTTTTGTCATTAGTTTTAATAGTGTTGATTTTCCGACTTCCGTTTACTCCTATAAGTGCAACTACTTCCCCTTTATTTATTGTTAAATTAATACCTTTTAGTACTTCTCTTTTTTCTTTTTTATTTCTATTAAAGAACATTATTTTTTCTTTAATAGTGTTTGCTTTATCTTTATATACATTAAAACTTTTATATACGTTTTCAACAACTATACTTTTTTCTTCGTTCTTTGGCATATTTTTTCTTCCTTTCAAAATATATAGCATATTATATCATAAGCTATAATAATGTCAAAACTTATTAGAATATTTTTTTATAAAGTTTATATACATTACTTTCTTTTATTTTTTGCAATTCTTCTTCTATAGCTTCTTTTTGTTTTTTTAATTCTTCTTGTTCTAGTTTTAGTTTTTCTATTTCTGCATTTTTCAAATCACTTTCATTTTCTAAATACACTTTTCTTTCCCAAATTTCTTCTGCTTCTTTCTTTTTGCTTTTTAAGTCTTCTAACATTTTATTTATTGTATCGAAAATGTTGAATGTAATGTTGCTATACAATTGTTCTTCCTTTTCGTCTAAAATGAATATATTTTTTTCTATATTTCTGTTATTGTATATAACATCATAATTGTATTCTAAAATTTCTTTGGTTTTATTTATATTATTCGATAATTCTAAAAGTTGTTTTATTACATAATCTGTGTCTACATTATTCATATTTTTTCCTACAAAATTACCTTCCATAGCAGTTTGTATATTTTCTGTAGCTATAATACCTTTTAGACAATCTACTCCTGATAATACTGCAACTTTTTTTAAAGCTATTGCTTCTAGAATACACCTTCCTATTCCTATTACAACATCATAATTATCCATAATTTTTTCTACTGAATTTGTTTCATTTAATAAATTTATATATTTTTCATATCCAGTATTTTCTATATAAGCTTTAATTTCTGGTTTTGTTTGACCATTCCCTATTATGTCTAATTTTGCATTTTGTATATTATTGTCTTTTATATATTTTATAAATAAATCTATTCCATTTATTATGTGTTGCATTTTTTCATTTGCAAATCTACTAATAATTAGAAAATTAGTTAAGCTTTTTATTTGTGTGTTAGTAGTATATTTTTTGAAATTTAAACTATTAGGCAAAACCATATACTTTTTATCTTCTTTTTCGTTAAAATATTCAATATGGTTTTGTATACTTTTTTGTGATATTCCTAAAATTTTTTGTGCATTTTCAAAAAAGGTTTTGCAAGTATACTTATAGATTGGATAAGCTTCATAAAACCATTCATATGCTTCGTGTGGCACAGTTGTGTGTATATATATAATATATGGTGTATTATTTAAAATACAAGCAGGACATACTGTTAACATACACGGATATTGATGTATGTGTACTTGAGTTATTTTTTCTTTTTCTATTAATTCTTTTATTTGCTTAATTTTATCTATATTAAATTTTTCTTCTATTTTAAAGTTAAAGTTTATATAATGTATATCATTTTTTAATAACTCATCACAATATATTCCATTCTGAGCTAGAACAAAAACATTATTGCCTCTTCTTTTCATTTCAATTGCATAATTTAAAACTGCAGTCTCTACTCCTCCTATATCCATTTTCTCTAAACAAATTAATATATTTTTGTTCTCCATTCATACACCTCTTATTTAAATTTTCTTTTTGTAGCAATTTTTCCTGGTATGTATAATATAAAAATTGCTATTTTATTCATTATACCCTTTACGTTTTTTAACATATCCTTAAATTTTCTTTTTGTTAGAACTGAAAATAGTATGTAATGTTTTAATAAATATAATCTTTTATATAAGTATATACCTTTTAAGTCCATATCAAACATTTCTTTAAAATATTCATAATATCCATATGGATATTTTTTAAATGTTTCTATTATATTTTGTGAATAGCCGTCTTTTTGATATTCGCAAATCATTATTGGTTCATTAATGCATATAATGTTATATTTTTGGTCCATTTTGTGATGCATTCTAGCTTCTGTAACAAATTTTTCATTGTTTTCTAATTCGTATTTGTATTGTTTTCTAATTTTTGCATTATACACTAAGGCTTTTTCTCCGTCTTCACCTTGTTTAAAGTATAAATCAAATATCGTTGTTTGTTTTTCTTTGAATAGTTTTCCTATATTACATTCATTTTGATTATATTTTAAATAGCATAATGCATATATATTATCGTTAATTTCGTTATAATTGCTTTTTATTATTTTAAATGCATTTTTTCTAAAATAGTCATCAGAATCGCATTCTATTATTAAATTGCCTGTTGCATATGGCACTAAATTATTGATTGCAGACATTTTTCCTTTATTTTCTTGGCTATAATACTGAATATCGAATTTATTTTCTTTTATAAATTCTGCTATCATTTGTTCAGTATCATCATTTGAGCCATCGTCCATAATAAGCCATTCTACTTCTATATCTTCATTTAAATTATAAACTATACTATCATATAATCTTTTTAATAATTTACCCCTATTATAGGTAGCTGTTAAAACAGATATTTTCATTTAGATACTCCTTTTTTTATAGTACACTTTTTATTTTTTCTATTGTGCTAGTATTTGTATATTTTTCTTTAATATCTATTATATAGTCTCTATTTTTAATAATTTCTTTTAGACCGTTATATATATCTTCTTCATTATTTTCTAAAATAATGCTATTTTTATAGTTTTCTATTACTTCTTTTGATGCAGTATTTGTTATTATAATAAATTTATTTAATATTTTTGCTTCTTCTAAAACAGTTGGGTATCCTTCAAAATACGAAAGTAATGCAAAAAAGTCTGCATTTTTTATGTATGGATATGGATTTTCTTTTGCTCCTAATAGAAAAAACGTATTATCCACTTTTTGCTGTTTTATTTGTTGTTATTTTTCTTTTAATTCTCCGTTACCTATTACATAAAAATTATGTTTAAATCCTGCTTGAATAAGTTTTGAATGTATGTTTATTAATCTATCTATTGCTTTTGCTTGTACTAATCTTGCTACTGTTACGAAATTTATAGTGTCTTTAGGAAAATTATTTATAGGTTGACAAGCTTCTTTTATTACTCTATCTTTATTTATGTAATTATGTAGTACCATTAATTTATTATCGCTTATGTTTGGATTTTCTGTTTTAAATTTTTCTAAACTATCTTTGCTTACTAGAATTATTTTATCATATTGTTTATATATTTTTTGGTTTATATATTTTTTAATTTTTGCTTTAATTCCATTTCCGAAAATTTTAGATATATCTGTGTGAACCCAAGCTACTTTTTTTGTATTAGTATTTTTTACGCTAAATAAATTAGTAATTGGACCTTCTAAAAAGCTAATTTCTGTTTCATAGTCTTGTTTTATATATTTATTATATATTAACTTTTTTAAAAATAATAGTTTTAATGAAATGCCTATCTTTGCTAATTTTGAAAATTCATTATAGCTTTTTTTATACATTGTAATATGCTTTACATTTGCTGGTATTTTTTTTTCTAATTCCCCATTTCCATATAAAGTAAAGATTGTTATGTTATACTCGTTTGAAAGTTCATTTACTATATCTATTAAAACTTTTTCTGCTCCACCTATGTTTAAGCTAGTTATTCCAAATATTATTTTTTTCAAGATATTTTCTCCTCTTTTATTTTTTGTATCTTATTTATTAGTAAAGTGTTTAGTGTTACAACTATAATCATACTAGATGAATGAAAAAATGTATAACCTGATAGTAACGAAAATGCAAATGCAAATATTATACCAAATATAAGCATTATGTATTCTATATCTATGTTATGGTTGTTTTTTATTCCTATATACATTCCATATATAAATATACTAAATACTGGAATAAAGTATAGTATAAAACCACATATTCCAAAATTACAAATGAAAGCTGGTATTTCCATTTCCATAACTAACTCATTGAAGTTTGCTTGAAATCCATTTCCAAATAGTATTAATAATATATTATGTTGATTTTTTACTAAGTATATATTATATATTAATTGTTGTAATCTCATATCGTTATTGGCTATGTTATGCTTTTCGGCATAATTATATAGGTCTTGCAATGATTGTTGAGCAGGTTTTGACATATAGTTTTCTTCTAGTTCGTTTTTATCAATTTTTTCTTTTAATTCTAACAATGCATTAGAAATATGTGTTGTATTGTTAGAAATTTGTATTTGTTCTTGCTTTAAGTGTTGTCTTCTTTTTATTGTGTTTGACCCTATTGTTAATATAAGTATTACGATTGAACATATTACTAGTAAGCTACTTATTAATATTTTTTTATTTAGTTTTGTGTGTTTTAAAAAGGTTATTATTATATAACTTAGTACATACAAAAATATTACTCCTATGAAGCCTAGTAGACCAACTCTTGTGCCTAGCATTGTTGTTGTATATATTCCTACTAAAATTGTTACAATAATTGCCCAAATTCTATATTTTTTATTTTGTATTAAGTTTAATATAATAAACATAGATAAAATTAAAATTGCTCCTATACTATTTCCTGTTTCAAACCATCCTTTATACCCTATTCCTTCAATGTATGTATGAGATGAGGTGTTAGTAAGTATTGATATCCAAATTGATAATATATATATTGTTGTTGCTATTAGTACACTTATTTTTAGCTTGCTTTCCGATTTTTTTCTAAATACATATGTATATATAAATAAATTTAATATCATAAATGAATAGTTAACTATAAATTGGAGTTCGTTTGTAATTCCGGCCAAATGAAATGCCCGTTTTTACTTTTGAAAATAGTATTATATGTATTAGTGCATATAATGTATATATAACTCCTACTATAAATAGTTCTTTTTTCTTTTTATCTGTAAAAAATATTATTAATATTATTGCAATTGGTATTATTGGTCTTAATATGGTTGCTGGTGAAAGGCTTGTTTGAAAATAGTTTCTAAATAAGTAACTTGCCATATCTAGTATTGGGCTTATTATTATGAATATGCATAGTAAATTTTCTATATAATTTTCCTTAAATTTTTTCATTTTTTCCTCTTTTATATTATTTTATATAGCCACGAATATATTCTAAATGTAAATCTGTTTACACTTAACATATATCTTTTCTTATTAGTTAGGTTTTTGTTTAAAATTTTATTTTGTTTCCAATTTGGAAAGTTTTCGTTTAATTGTATCCACGTTTGGTTTAATAGTTCTTTTCTTGTGTCTTTATTTTTTATTTTTGCAATTCTTTTGAAAGAACTACATAAAAGTATTCGTGTATATGTATATTCTAATTCTTCTTTATAGTCATTATATATATGTTTTTCTTTATAATATTTTATAACATTATTTAAAACTGTAAATATATCTGCATTTTTTTCGTTTTGTATATTTATTATTGATTTTTTTCTTTGGACATAGTATATTAGTGGCTCTTTTACAAAGCTTACGGTTTGTATGTTAGGAACTAATTTATAAAAAAATTCAACATCCTCATATCTTAATCCTTTTGGAAATTTTAGTTTTGTTTTTTCTAATAGTTCTTTTTTATATAACTTATTCCACGCTACTACTCTAGCTTTTTCAATCATTTGCTTTCTGTTATCATATATTTCGCCTATGTCTTTTTTGTTCTTTCTACCATAGTTCCAATAGAAGTTACATTCTACAATGTCACTATCTTCTTTTTTTGCTTTTTCGTACATTTTTTCATATGTTGTTACATCTATGTAGTCATCTGAGTCTAAAAATGCTATGTATTTTCCTGTTGCAAATTGCATTCCATAATTTCGTGCATCTGATAGACCACCATTTTCTTTTTTATAGTACTTTATGTTTTCATTGTTTTGCATATATTCATTTATTATTTGAACAGAGTTATCTGTTGAACCATCATCTACTATTATTATTTCTATTTCTTTTAATGTTTGTTTTACTAAGGATTCTAAGCATTTTCGTATATATTTTTCTACGTTATATACTGGAACTATTACGCTTATTTTTGTCATTTTTATTTTCCTTTCTAGTTTTTAGAATTTTAATTTTAAATATAGCTTTATGTTACATATTAATATACATTTTTTTATAAATTGTTTTAAATTATGTATTTGTATATTTTTTAACATATTCCTTTGTTTTATCTCTTTTATAAAAATGTTTTGGTCCTTTTTATTAAGCTCATTTAGTTTTAAAATTATTGCATTCGTATAATAAGTTTTTATATTTTTTTGTGTTTGTAACTGTAAATTTTCGCTTTCTATGAATTTTATCATTTCATCATAATGCTTTAATACATCTTCAAATTTTTTTACTGTTCTTTGATAGTTTTCATTTCGTATAATACTATTTTGAGTTTGTAAATAGTTATATCCATATATATTAATTGATGTAACACTATGTGCTTTTAATATTATTAGTGGTATTAAGCCAAAATCTTCGTGTTCTGTGTTAGGTTTAAATTTTAAATTGTACTTTGTAAATAATGCCTTTTTAAATGCATATAAACACGGTGAGTCTATTAAGATATCTTCAAATGCAAGCGTATTAAATGCTTCTTCTCCTGAAATATTTTCAAATACTGGGCCATCTATTTTTTGTAGTATGTCTCCATTTTCATTTACTTTTTGTAGTTTAAATTTTATAATGTCTATGTCATTTTCAAGATATGTAAGTAATGTATCTAAAAAATTTTCTTCTAAGTAATCATCTGAATCTACAAATAAAATGTATTTACCATTCGCTTTTTCTATACCCTTATTTCTTGTTTCAGCTATTCCTTTATTTTCTTGCTTATAATAAACAATTTTGTTTGGATATTTTCCGAATGTATTTTTTTATAATTTCTTCTGAATTATCGGTTGAACCGTCGTTAATTGCTATTATTTCAATGTTATTATTTTCTTTTTTTAGTATGGATTCTATACATTTTTCTAAGTGTATGCTTGCATTGTATATAGGTACAATTATGCTTAATTTACACAATTTAATTACACCCCATTTATTGTTATTTTTTTAAAAAATTTTTTCTAGTTTTTCTATGATTTCTTCATTATATTTTTTAGCATCAAATTTTTCCTTTATTTCATAATCATTTTCTATAAAGTCTTTCATAGCATTATATAAAGAATTGGTGTCTTTTTTTATTACTTTTCCAAATTTATTTTGGATATCTGTTTGTGCATCTGAAATATCTGTCGTTATTATTGGTTTGTTTAGTATTTTGGCTTCTAAAAATATTACTGGATATCCTTCATAATCTGATGTTAATAATACTGCATTTGCTTTTTTCATATATGGATATGGGTTTTGTTTTTCACCTAAAAATTCTATTTCCTTTTCTAAATTGTATTTTTTTACTTTACTTTTGTATAATTCTGTGTCTTGACCTTCTCCAACTAGTAATATTTTAAATTTTATGTTTTCTTTTTTTAATTTTTTTCCTGCTTCTATTATTCTTGTTATTCTTTTTTGATGTTCGTCGTGTCGACTAACGTTTACAAAAGTGTATACGTTATCATCATTTTTTAAGTTTATTTTTTCGTTTGCTAGAGTTTGTATTTTTTCGTAGTTTATTAGGTTATTACAATATATTACGTTGTCTTTCATATTAGGAAATACTTGTATAAAAGTTTGTCTTGCTTTTTTTGAAACAAATATTATATTTTTAAATTCGCTATAATGTAATAGTTCAAAAAAATTTTTCATTGCTTGTTTATTGTTTTTAAATAGTGCTAGATAGTCTGCGTGCCCCCATAATGCGTTATTACTTGATGCAGTTCTTGCAACAAATGATGCTACTTTTGAGTATGTTGCAAATGAACCTGCAAAGTCAAATTTGTTTTTGTAGGTTATTATAAATTTTATTCTTTTTATTACATTTATTATTTTTCGTATTGGTACTATTTTATTATTACTTGGTGCATATTCTATAATTTTTATTTTGCTATCTAGTTGTTGTAAAAATGTTCCTTGTTTTTTTTCTAATACTAAAGTTATATCATATCCTTTTGTAGCTAAGTAGTTTAACAATGTTAGTAAAGCAGTTTCTATTCCTCCTATGTTCATATCGTATGCTGAAAACAATAACTTTTTCATCATTTTTCTCCTATTTTTTATCTTATATGTATTTTTATCATAAAAAAAGAAAAAAGTAAAGGTTTAACTTTTTTAAGTTTCGGTATTTTGCAAAAGTTTTATGAGAAACAATCAAAAATAGGCAAATTTTAGGTATAAAAGCATCT
>CANRAM010000031.1 GCA_947628605.1 uncultured Clostridia bacterium
AAAAATTAGTAATTGTTGCTTATTTTTTTAGTTTTTCTTTACTAATTTTCTCTTTCTTTTATTTCTTATGTGACTCGTGACTTCGTAATTATTATCTTACCACTTTTCACTCCTTATGTCAATACTTTTTTTATGGAAATTTTTTCTTTTTATGTAGATTCTTTTAAATAATATTTTATACTTTATTTTCATTATTATATATATGAAGAAAGTTGACCGAATAAAAAAACACTCGACCAACAATTCTTCATTGATAATCATAATTTGCTTAAGGCATTTATAACGCTTAAGATTGCTTCTTCATAACTCCCGGAAGATGCAATCACTGACATTATCTTTTTTTGAAGAAGATCTTTTTTTGTAATATCCAGTTTTCGCTTCAATTCACAAACGTCCACTGGTTCACTGCTTAGGAAATTAATTGCAATTATATTCCAAAGGTCATCCCCCTGAAGCATTTGCTTTAATTTCTCCATTTCCTCTTCCTTTACCTTATTCTCTAGGGCTCTTATTTCCCCTAACCTTTTGAATAGGAAATTTTCTTTCCGTTCAATCTCCTTTAAATCCATATGATTACCTCCTTTTTAATACCAAAGTATCTAATATCTATTATACACTTTTTCTTTACATAAATCAATAATTATTAACATAATCTTTTAATTTTTCTTTGTATAACTCTTGACATTTTTGCATATACTTTGTAAAATAATATTTATATTGATATATATCTTGCGTTGAAGATGACCGAGCAGTTAGAAGTTACTAAACAGAGAGTAAAGGTTGTAAGCTGAGAGCCTTTTTAGAGAGACCTAACTTGAATAACACATTGGAGCAAGTTTTAAATAAAGTGAAAAAGCTACTATATTATAATAGTTTTTTAAGCTGGGTGGCACCGCGGAATTTAAACTTTCGTCCCTGCGTTTGGCAGAAGATGAAAGTTTTTTTGTTTGTCTTTTGCATAATACTTTATTTTAAGGAGGAATTTTTATGTATAGAACACACAATTGTGGAGAACTTAGAATTGATGACGTTGGAAAAAATGTTTCTATTGCTGGTTGGGTAGAAACAATTCGTGACTTAGGAGGTGTAGTTTTTATTGATGTTAGAGACCAATATGGTATTACTCAGGCTGTTGTTTCTGGTGATGATTCATTAGTTGATTTGGTTAGTCATATTCCTTGTGAATCTACTGTTTCACTTACTGGAACTGTTAGAAAAAGGGACGAAGAAACTTATAATCCAAATATTGCTACTGGTGAGGTTGAGGTTTTTATTAATAAAATTGATATTTTAGGAAAAAGAACTAAGCTTTTACCATTTGAAGTTAATTCTAATGCAGACGTAAGAGAGGATTTGAGGTTACAATATAGGTTCTTGGATTTACGTAAGAATAAGCTAAAAGAAAATATTATTTTAAGGGCTAAAGTTTTGCAATTTTTAAGAACGCAAATGATTGAACAAGGCTTTTTAGAAGTGCAAACTCCTATACTTACAAGTTCATCTCCTGAGGGTGCTCGTGATTATTTAGTACCTAGTAGACTTCACGCTGGAAAGTTTTATGCTTTACCTCAAGCTCCTCAACAATTTAAGCAATTATTAATGGTTTCTGGTATTGATAAATATTTTCAAATTGCTCCTTGCTTTAGAGATGAAGATGCAAGAGCAGACCGTGCTCCTGGTGAATTTTATCAATTAGATATGGAAATGAGTTTTGCTACTCAGGAAGATGTTTTTAATGTTATGGAACCTGTTATATATAATACTTTTAAAACATTTTCAAATAAAAAAATTGCAAACTATCCTTTCCCTCGTATTACGTATAAAGATGCAATGCTAAAATATGGAACTGATAAGCCTGATTTACGAAATCCACTTATTATTATGGACGTTACGGACTTTTTTGCAAAATGTACTTTTAAGCCATTTCATAATAAAACTGTACGTGCTATAAAAGTTAATGGTCATATGTCTAAAGGATTTCACGAAAAAATGTTATCTTATGCTATGTCTATTGGTATGGCTGGTCTTGGATATCTAGAAGTTCAAGAAGATTTATCATATAAAGGTCCTATTGATAAGTTTATTCCTGATGATATGAAAAAAGAGCTAGCCGAACTTGCTGATTTAAAACAAAATGATACTATTTTCTTTATAGCTGATAATTTAAAAAGGGCTACTGAACTTGCAGGATGTATTCGTACAGAACTTGGATGTCGTTTGAATTTAATTAATAATAACGAATTTAATTTCTGTTGGATTATTGATTTTCCAATGTATGAATTAAATGATGAAGGAAAGTTAGAGTTTAGTCATAATCCTTTTTCTATGCCTCAAGGTGGCTTAGAAGCTTTAAATAGTAAAAATCCTTTGGATATTTTAGCATATCAATATGATATTGTTTGTAATGGCATTGAACTTTCTTCTGGTGCTGTAAGAAATCACGATATTAATATTATGGAAAAAGCTTTTGAGCTTGGTGGATATTCTAAGGAACAGTTAGAGGAAAAATTTGGCGCACTTTACACTGCTTTCCAATATGGTGCTCCGCCTCACGCCGGAATTGCTCCTGGTATTGATAGAATGCTTATGCTTTTAACTGGTGAAGATACTATTCGTGAAGTTATTGCTTTTCCTTTAAATAGTAAGGCTCAAGATTTATTAATGGGTGCTCCTGGCTATGTTAGTAACGCACAACTTCGTGATGTTCACATTTCTGTTAATAAAAAATAAAACAAAAAAATCCGATTTCGTGTAAAACGTTGTCGGATTTTTTCTTGATTTCGTGATTTTTTGTTGTTGATAAATTATTGATTTCGTGATATAATATTTTTATAAAATACTTTTTTATGCAAGGAGGTTAATATGAAGCGAAAAATATATAATGAATTAATGCATTGGAAAACTAGTAGTAATGGTAAAACGGCCATACTAATTGATGGTGCAAGGCGAGTAGGAAAAAGTTACATTGCTGAATTATTTGCTAAAGAAAATTACAAATCATATATATTAATTGACTTTTCTAAAGTTTCTAAGGATATAAAAGATTTATTTGATAATTATGTAGATAATCTTGATTATTTGTTCACTTATTTATCTGGATATTTTGGAATAAAATTATATGAGCGTGATTCTCTTTTTATTTTTGATGAAGTGCAGTTTTGTCCAAAAGCTCGTGGTGCAATTAAACATTTAGTAATGGATGGAAGATATGATTATATAGAAACAGGTTCTTTAATTTCTATTAAAAAAAATGTAAAAGATATACTGATTCCATCTGAAGAGCATAGGTTAAAAATGTTGCCAATGGATTTTGAAGAATTTATGTGGGCTATGAAAAATGATACTTTAATGGATTTTATAAAAGAATGTTTTAAAAATAAAACTCCATTAAATCAAGCTATGCATAGAAAGGTTATGGATTATTTTAAGGAATATTTAATTGTAGGTGGAATGCCTCAGGCTGTAAAAAAATATGTTGAAACACGTGACTTCGAGCAAGTTGATGAAATAAAAAGGGATATTTTAAAATTATATAGAGATGATATTCGAAAGTTTGCTGATGAAGTAAATTTAAAAGTTGAACAAATATTTGATGAAATTCCTGCTCAACTTCAAAAACACGAAAAAAAGTTTAATTTAGCTTCTTTGAATTTTAATGCTAGATATAGAGAATATTATGGTGCTTTCTACTGGCTTGAGGATGCTGGTTTAGTTAATATTGCATATAATACAACTGAACCAAATATAGGTTTACGACTTAATATGGATTCAAATTCTTTTAAATGTTATATGTTTGATACTGGATTACTTATATCTATGGCTTTTGACGAGAAGGGTATTGTTAGTAATGAAATTTATAAAAAAATATTATTTAATAAACTAAATTTTAATGAAGGAATGATTATTGAAAATGTAGTTTCTCAAATGCTTATTGCAGGGAAAAGAAAGTTGTATTACTTTTCAAAATATAGTCGTGAGGATTCTTCGTTAAATATGGAAATAGATTTTTTAATTGCAAAAAACAATATTACTTCAAAGCACAATATTATTCCAATTGAAGTAAAATCTGGAAAAAATTATACTTATTCTTCTTTAAATAAATTTAAAAATAAATATGCGAATTATTTAAATCAACCTATAATAATTCATCAAGATGATTTAAAAGAGGAAAATGGAATTTTATTTTTGCCTATATATATGACTTCATTATTGTAAATATATGAAAAAAGATTACATTAAAACTTCTTAATTTAATGTAATCTTTTTGGTTTAATTGCCATAATATGCATCTAATAAAATTTGCTTTATTTCTGTTACAAGTGGAACTCTTGGATTTGCTGTTGTACATTGGTCTTCAAAAGCTCTATCAGCTAGTTCATCTACTTTAGCTAAAAATTCTTGTTCATCTATTCCATATTCTTTGAAGCTTGTTGGCATTTCTAATTTTTTGTTTAATTCTTTTACTGCTTCAATTAAAGAATTAACTCCTTCTTCTGTTGTATCTGCTTTCATACCGTTTTTACGTGCTAGTCTTGCATATTTTTCATCTGCTATATAGTATTCATATTTTGGAAATGATACAAATTTTGTAGGTTTTCCTGCATTATATTTTATTACATATGGTAATAAAATTGCATTTGCTCTTCCGTGTGGTATGTGGAACTCTCCTCCTAGCTTATGTGCAATAGAATGATTAAGTCCTAGAAATGCGTTTGTAAATGCCATTCCAGCAATACATCCTGCATTGTGCATTTTTTCTCTTGCAACCGCATCATTTCCATTTTCGTAGGCTTTTTGTAAATTATTAAAGACAAGCTCTACTGCTTTTTCTGCTAATCCGTCTGTATAATCTGATGCTAAGTTTGATACATATGCTTCTATTGCGTGTGTTAAAACGTCCATTCCAGTATCTGCTGTAATTTTCTTTGGAAGTGTCATTACTAAGTCTGGGTCTATTATTGCTACATCTGGTGTTAATTCATAATCTGCTAATGGATATTTTTTGTTTTGTGTTTTATCTGTGATAACTGCAAATGATGTAACTTCTGAACCTGTACCAGATGTTGTAGGTATTGCTACCATTTTTGCTTTTTGTCCAAGTTTTGGAAATTTGTAGGTACGTTTTCGTATATCCATAAATTTCAATTTTAATCCTTCTATATCTGCATCTGGATGCTCATAAAATAACCACATTCCTTTTGCTGCATCCATTGCACTTCCTCCACCTATCGCTATAATAACATCTGGTTTGAAATTTTCTATTGCTTTTACTCCTCTTTTTATAGTATCAAATGATGGGTCTGATTCAACACTATCGAATATTTCTGAGTGAACATATTGCTGTCTTTTTCTTAAATGATATAGAATTTTATCTACATATCCTAATTTTACCATTGATTCGTCTGTTACTATGAATGCTCTTGATATATCTGGCATTTTTTCTAAATATCCAATTGAACCTGCTTCAAAATATATTTTTTCTGGTACTTTGAACCATTGCATATTAACCCTCCTTTTGGCAACTCTTTTTATATTAATTAAATTTACACTAGAAACGTTTGATGTTGTTGAGTTTCCACCAAATGTACCACATCCTAATGTAAGTGAAGGCATATTGGTATTGTATATGTCCCCAATTGCTCCGTGAGTTGAAGGAGAATTAACGATAATTCTTCCTGCTTTTACAACTTTTGAAAATTGTAAAATAGTTTCTTGATTTTCAGAATGTATAACTGCTGAGTGTCCTAATCCACCAAATTCTAATAATTTTTCTGCTTTATTTATTCCTTCTTCTTCAGAATCTACTATATAATACGCAAGTACTGGGCTAAGTTTTTCACGTGAAAACGGAAAATCTACTCCTATTCCTTCTTCGTATACTACTAATACTTTTGTATCTTGCGGTACTTCTATTCCTGCTTGTTTTGCTATATTGTATGGACTGCTTCCTACTATACTTGATTTTATTGTATATCCTTTTTCTGGGTCGAACATACTGTTTTTTAGCTTTTCTTTTTCTTCTGGATTTATGAAGTAACATCCTGCTTGTTTCATTAATTCTTCAAATTCGTCGTGAATTTCTCTATCTACTATAACCGCTTGTTCTGATGCACATATCATACCATTGTCAAACGATTTCGATAGAACTACATCATTTACTGTTGTTTTTAATTTTGCTGTTTTATCTATATAGCAAGGTACATTTCCTGGACCTACTCCTAATGCTGGTTTACCACAAGAGTATGCTGCTTTTACCATTCCTGTTCCTCCTGTTGCAAGTATTAAGTTTACATCTGGATGGTTCATTAAATAGTTTGTTGCTGTAATTGATGGTTCTTCTATCCATAAAATACAGTCTTTCGGTGCACCTGCTGATATTGCAGCATCTCTAACTATACGTGCTGCTTCTACACTACATTTTTGTGCTGAAGGATGAAATCCAAATATTATTACGTTTCTGGTTTTTGCTGCTATCATTGATTTAAACATTGTAGTTGATGTAGGGTTTGTAACTGGTGTTACTCCTGCTATAATTCCTACTGGTTCTGCTATTTCTACATATCCTTCTTCGTCATTTTCATTTATTATTCCAACTGTTTTATCATATTTTATACTATGATATACATATTCTGTTGCAAACATATTTTTTGTAATTTTATCTTCATAAATTCCTCTTCCAGTTTCTTCTACTGCCATTTTTGCAAGTTTCATATGGTTTTCAAGTCCTGCCATAGACATTTTTTTAATAATATTGTTTACTGTTTCTTGGTTTAATTTTTGGTATTCTTCTACAGCTATTTTTGCTCTTTTAACTAAATCATCAATCATATTCTTAATCTTTTGTTGTTCTTCTTCTGTAATTTCGACTGCCATAATAGACCTCCTTTTTCTTTTCGTTATATATTTATTATATAATATGATTTCCATTTGTCAACTAAATTATTCCTACAAATTTAAAATATATTTATACATTCTTATTGTATCATTTTTTGTGTACAAAATAAAACTTTCATTTGACATTTTCATCTTTAGTTGATACAATTATCGTGATATTGATATTATTTAAGCATACGTGCTTTTTAAAGGAGAAATATATGAGAAAAATTTTAATTCTTTATGCAGCTTATGGTGGAGGTCATTTGTCTGCTGCACGTTCTATTAAAGAGTGTTTAGAAGAGAATTTTAATGATGTAGAAGTTAATTTAGTTGATTGCGTTAAAGTTGTAAATAAAACGTTGGATAAAATTACTACAGGTGCTTATAATGAAATGGCAAAAAAAGCACCTTGGGCTTGGGGAAGGATTTATTCGAAATCTCAAAAAGGTACTCTTGCTGCTATTAGTAATAATACAAATAAGATAATGGCTTCAAAGCTTTACAAAATTATAGAAAACTTTAGGCCTAATATTATAATTTCTACACATCCATTCGGTTCACAAATGTGTAGCGTTTTAAAGAAAAAACATTTAATAAATGCAAAAATTGCTACTATTATGACAGATTACTCTCCTCACGAACAATGGTTAGTTAATTCTGATTATATAGATTATTTTTTTGTTGCACACGACGGTATGAAAATTGCATTACAACAAAAGGGTATTCCAGAAAACAAGGTATTTGCTACTGGTATTCCTCTTTCTAATAGATTTTTACAGAATTATAATAAAAAGGAAATATTAAATGAATTTGGTTTACAAGAAAATAAAAAGACTGTATTATTTTTTGCTGGTGGAGAATTTGGTTTAGGTAAATCTAAAACTTATAATATGTTAGAAACTTTTGTAAAAAACTTTGATAATATTCAAGTAGTTGCTATTTCTGGTAGAAATGAAAAGATGAAACGTAGCTTTGAATATTTAGTAACTCAAAATCATAAAGAAGATAGTATAAAGGTTTTAGATTATACTACAAAAGTTCCTGAATTAATGAGTATTTCAGATTTAGTTGTTACAAAACCGGGTGGACTTACTACTACTGAAAGTTTGGCTTCTGGTTTGCCTATTATAATAATTAACCCTATTCCCGGTCAAGAAGAAGAAAACGCAACTTTCTTGGAGGAACATAAAGTTGGTATATGGATACGTAAACCTGAAGATGCTAAAGAAGTTTTACAAAATTTGTTTTCTTCTACATCTGCTATACAAGAAATGAAAATAAATGCAAGACTTCTTGCTAAAAAGAATTCTAGTAAAGATATTTGTAAAATTATTTTAAAAGAAGATTAGATTATATTAGTCTAATCTTCTTTTTTGTATCATATTTTACTACTTTTCATATACTAAAATTGAGGTGAAAGTATGGATTTTTTAAATGATTTATCTGGTTCTGAACTTGTACTTTTAGCTACTATTCTTTCATTTTGGTTTAGTCAAGGTCTTAGCTCTAATGAAATTGATAATTTAGGTAATTTTTTTTCCGCTCTTGGAGCAAATTTAACTGTAATCGCTGGAAATACACCTCAACCTTCGATTAATGATACAATAATTACATAAAAAAGATGCTCGTTACATAAAGCATCTTTTTTAGTTATTATATATCCTTATATGAATTATATTTTTTGTATATTACTGCTGAAACAACTCCCATTATTATAACACTTGCTCCTAAGACAGCACTTACACCAGTTTTAGGTAAATTTCCAAGAGCTGTTGTATTATCACCGTTCCCGTTTCCACCATTATTGAATCCTGAATTTCCAGACCCATTGCCTGCATTTCCTGAGTTATCACCATTACCTAATCCGGTTTCCATTACCCGAATCATCATCATCATCATTATTTCCTCCATTTTGGTTTCCGTCTCCATCCCAATCGTCATCTCCGTCATTTCCGTCACTATCTCCTACTTGAATTTCTGGACTATTTGATAATGTTGAATCTCCGAGTTCCGTCTCCATCACTATAAGTTAAATCTAAACTCTCATTAGTAGGAAGGATTTCTCCTAATATACTACTATCAACTGAAGCCTTTAGTTTTAATTTATATCTTAATGTTGCTACTTCTTCTCCCTCTAGGGTTCCAATATTCCACGTAAAGCTTCTTGATGATGTATTTAATGGTGTTACATTTCCGTGGCTAGGATTTCCGACAAATGAGAAATCGAAGTTATCTAATATTTCTGCTGGAAAATAATCTGTTACTACTACATTATTCATATCTGTTGGTATTATTTTCTTAACATCTTGATAAATATTTTCTGTTATTATTGTATCTATATTTTGATTATTGAAAAGATACATTTTTCCATAGGTTGGATTTTCAATTGTTCCATATAATTTATTTACATATGGACTTCCGTCAAAATCTAATAACTTATCACCTGTAACTGCATCATACCATACTTCGTCATAGCTTGTATTTCCTGGTCTTAATAAAAGTAATGATATATTTGAACCTTCTAATGCTAATATTTCGTCTCTTGTGTTTGTTGCAATTTTATCGTGTTTTGATGTTACTGCATCTTCAATAGTAGCATATTCTGAAGAACCTCCATAACTTGTTTGACTTTCAACTCCTATTGCAATAGTTGGAACATCATCATACACTGATATTAGAACTTTATTTTTGTTACTTGTATAACTGTTTCTTGCTAGTCTTATACTTGCTTGTAAATTTGGACGATATTCTGTTTTTGTAGGATTCATATTTGAAAGTGCAGATTTAATTGCATTTAAGTCTCCTGTTGGATTTATTACTATTTCTGCATCTGAGTCTCTACCCTGTACTCCACCTTCATCTTTTGGTCCCCATATCATATTTCCATCTTCATCTTCTGTTCCGTCATAAACAGTTCCTTTTATTCCTATAATTCCTACTTTTGTTTTTTGACTAACTGCTAATATTTTCTTAACTAAATTTTCTATGTTACTAATACATCTATTTAGAGTTGTACTTTCTAATGCAACATTTTCACTTACCATTATATAAATTTCTGATTCATTATATTCAATTTCTTCGCCCGGCTTTTTAGTATTTGATACTTTAAGCTCTACTGTTACTTCTCCTGTATCTGCATCGTAATCTACAATATCTTTTGACATAAATCCTTGGTCATCTCCAAAAGTTTGCTGACCACTTGATTGCTTAACTACTTTTAAGGTCCTATCGCTACTAGCAGCAAATACGTTTGAACTTATGCCAAATAGAATTGCAATAGTTATAAAAATTCCTAAAATTTTATTTAAACAACTTTTCATATCTTTTTTTCCTTTCGTATCTTTCATATTTTTTCCTAGAAATAAACGTTTTTATAGTACATATTTCTTAATTAGGATTATTCCTCCTGCAAGTGCTCCTAAAAC
The DNA here is from genome assembly GCA_947628605.1 of uncultured Clostridia bacterium. Classification (GTDB taxonomy): domain Bacteria; phylum Bacillota; class Clostridia; order TANB77; family CAG-508; genus RGIG8482. The sequence goes on from CANRAM010000031.1 coordinate 10,302, forward strand.
TATTCCTGTTAAAGTAAAGTACATAACAATTTGACCTGTTTTTACTGATAAAACTACTGGTGCATCATCTATATCGTCTTCTCCTGCTTTATTGTTTCCTGGTGTAGAGTCTATATCTGGAGCTCCATATGCATTATAGTCTTTACTAATTTCTGCAACGTTTATTTTTGTTCCTAGATTTTTATCTGAATTTTCCCAAGTTAAAATAATACCTACTGTAGCACTTTGCCCTGGTTTTAATAATGTATCTTTTAATTTGTCTGTTGTTACTTCATTATTACTTCCTTGTACCCAATCTGGATTGTCTTCTTTTACAAATTTTAATCCGCTTGGAATATAGTCTTTAACTTCTTTTGCATATCCTTCTAGCTGACCTTCGTTTGTAACTTTTATTGTATATGCAAATTTAACTGTAACTTTATTTAATTTCTTATCTTTTAAGTCTACTTTTACTACTGGTTCTGGATTTTCATCTCCAGTATGGTTTGTTTCTGTTACTGTTTGTTTTCCGTCTTCTATTATTATAACTTGTGATACCCATTTCTTTAAGCTTAAATCGAAATATTGTACTACTACTTTTTCAATATCTCTATCGTCTTCTCCTTCTTCATCGTTTCCTGGTGTAGAATCTGCATCGTCTATCGGATTTCCATCTTTATCTGCATCTTCTGATATTTCTGCTGTGTTAATTAGTACTCTGTCTGATGTATTTGGTTCTATTACTTTGAAAGCTACTTTTACATCTCTATAATCTGGGTTTTTATCAGTAATTCCTGCTTCACTGTTAAATGGTTGTAATAAGTTTTCTCCTTCACTACTTTCTTGTTCTTTTGATAAGTAGTCTGTTGTAATTTTTACTGCTTCTGCTACATTTGTTGTTTCTTCTCCGTCTTCATCAATCATTTTCCAACGATATGTTTTGTTTAGCTCATTTTCTGGTAAAAACTCTAGTCCTTCTGGTAAGTTGTCTGTTACTTCTTGGGCATATCCTGCAATTTTTCCTTCATTATAAATTCTTAATGTATATATTACTGTATTTCCGTTTGCTACTTGTACAGGGTCTTTTGTATGTTCATATTTAATTTTTCCATTTTCTAAAGATAATTTTGGATATCTATTATTTATGTCTAAGTTTTCTACTTTTGTTATGAATTTTCTTAGTGCTAAGTCGAAATAGATTAGTTTTACGTGTTCTTCATCTATATCGTCTTCTCCTTTTTCATTATTTCCTGGTGTTGAGTCTTTGTCTGTAACTGGATTTCCAAATTCGTCTGTATCATCTGATATTTGTGCTACATTTGTTAGTATTCTATCTGATGTGTTTGGCTCTGTTACTTCGAAGGCTATTTTTACATCTTTATAATCTGGATTTGATGATGTTATTCCTGCTTGTTTATCAAATGCTTTTATTAAGTTTCCTCCTTCTGTTCTTTCTTGCTCTTTTGATAAATAGTCAGTTGTTACTTTTACTGCTTTTGTTACATCTGTTGTTTCGTTTCCGCTTGCATCAATCATTTTCCAACGATATGTTTCGTTTAGTTCATTTTCTGGTAAAAATTCTAATCCTTCTGGTAGGTCATCTGTAATTTCAGATGCATATCCTGCTACTTCTCCTTCATTGAATATTCTTAAAGTATATACTACTACATTACCTGTTTTAACTTCTACTGGGTCTTTTGTATGGTTATATGTGATTTCATCATTTTCTAGTGATAATTGTGGTATTCTGTTTGTAATGTCTTTATCATCTACTGCTGTAATGAATTTTCTTAGTGCTAAGTCAAATATTTCTATTTGTAGTTTTTCAAAGTCATCGTCGTCTTGTTGACCTGGTATGTAATCTTCACCTTGGTTTATTTCGTCATCTTTATATGTTGGTAAGTTTTCATCTGTTGGTAAATCATCATTTGGCATATTGTCTTGTTCTTTTGAGTTGTCGTGTGTTAAGCTATCACTTGTTGAGTCTCTATCTACTACTGTATTTCCTTCTGCATCAGAAAAGTCTGTAATTTCTGCTATATTTGTTATTTTTTGACCTGATATTGCTGTTTGTTTTACTCTGCATTTTACGCTTATATCTTTATAGTCTAATTTTGTACCGTCAAATGCTTTTATTAAATTGTCTGTATCTTGTGTTTTTGATAAATGGTCTGTTTTTATTGTTCTAAGTGTTGGGTCTGTATCGTCTAAGTACCAACCGTTTGCAACGTTGTCTTCATCTTCTGGTAGAAATTCTAATTGTTCTGGTAAGTGGTCTGTAATTTGGTTTACATATCCATCTAATTGACCTTCATTGTATACTCTTATTGTATATGTAACAATGTCTCCAACTTTAATAGATACTGGTACTTTAGAATGATTGTATGTTGCTGTTGTGCTTTCTCCTGTTGCAAGTTTTGTAATATCTACTTGTGGTTCTCTTGATGGTTCTATTTTTTCTCCGTTTTTTTCTGTTAAGAATTTTCTTAATGATAAGTCAAAGTATTTTGCTGGTAATACAACTGGTTCAAAGTCATCGTCATCTTGTTGGCCTTTTACATAGTCTCCTTCTTGGCCATTTCCATAGTATGAGTTATTTTTCTTGTCAGCTGGGAATAGTCCGCTTCCAGTTGTTTGTGAATCTCTATCTTCATCTACTGCTTTATTTTCTTCACTATCATAATATTTTGTAATTTCTGCTATATTTACAAGTCTTTTGTCTGTTGTTCCTACTGTTTCTGTTACTTTACATTTTATTGTAAAGCTTTCGTTCTTTGGTGTTCCTGTTGTGTATGCTTGTAATTCATGTTTTCCTGTGTTTGTAATTGTTATTGTAGTTGTTCCGTCTGAGTTTTCTTTTGCTTCTGCTTTATAATTATCTCCCCCTGAAACTAATTCTACAAATTTAATTCCTGCTGGTAAGTAGTCCTTTATTTCTTGTGCATATCCGTTTTTACTTCCTTCATTATATACTGTAATTGTATATTCTATTTCTTGGTTTGTTCCTATTAATAAATCATTTTTTGGGTGATTGTATTTTGCTGTTGTATTTTGTCCATTTTCTAATTTTGTTGCATCTACTATTGGTAACCTGTTCTTTGTTGGTGCTATTCCATTTATTTTTGTTATTGATTTACGTAATGCTAAGTCTAATTCTTTTACGTCTGGCAATGCTATTCTAAATTGTAAGTCTACTGGTTTTGTTGTTCTTTCTACTAAAACTACTGGTTGTTCAGTTAAATAACTGCTATCATTAGTTGTATAAAATATTGTATCTGTAATTCCATAACTTCCTTTCACACTAAGATTTACTGCTTTTATAGTTGTTTCTTTTGGTAATGAAATATAAAAACCTTGACTTGCAACTGATTTTATATCATCTCCTGATATTTCACCTTTACTTGAGTTCAATAGTTTATTTGTTGTCCCTAAATTTATTTTATTTCCTTTTTCATCTTTAAACTCTAGCTCGCTTATATTAACTTTATTTATGTCTCCAGTAATTTTGAATGGTCCTATTATATATTTTCCATTTTCTTCAACTGCTTTGCAGTTCGAAGTTTCTAAAGATATTGGTACTGCTACTGTTTGTTGATATGAATAATTACTATTGTCATTAGCATTATCTATAAAATATCTATATAAATCTTCTGCTTGATTTTGATGTTTCTTTCCTTTGTCATCATCATATAAATTATTATTTTCTTTATCTTCCCAACTTTTATAACTCTCATCTTTATTATTAGTTTGATTTTGTAATATCGTAGGTAATATTACTTCTCCCTCGCCATCACAATTTGGATGATAACATTTCGTGTCATTGGTATTAGTAAAATACCATATGGCTAATTGTTGTATCATTTCGATTTCGTCATCTGTTAATAACACGCCAACATCATAGTCATTTATACCTGCTTCTTCCATTAATATATTTTTATAACTTTCCGCATCACTAGCTTTAGGTAAGTACATATTATCTAATATCCACATAATTTTATTGTATGTTTCTTGCGTCATATCTGTTTTATCTTTACAACCACTTGAACAACTTATTTTACTTAATAATTCAATTGCTTCTTTGCTTGCAGTCTTCATATTAATACTTTTACTATAAGTTTTTCTTAAACTTGTAACGCTAGTTGAATTTGATGTGTCATTATTTACAAATCCGTGTTCAGCTTTAAGGCAGTAGAAAGCATTATTATAGTTAATTGTTCCACTACCACTATTTGCATTTGTATATGAAACTATTTTCCATAATTTTTTAGTTGGTGTTCCATCAGTTTTTAGTTCCATTCCATAAGCTGCACCCGATTCTCTTATGTTTGTTATTCCTAATACATAGCTTGAATTCGCTGCTTCTGATTTTGTCATAAGTATTGTACTCATTGCTAAAGTACATATAATTGTTGTAATTGCCATACCAATAACTTTTCTTACTTTCATAATCCTTCTCCTTCTTAAAAAATACTTATACTATTAACATTTTACTATTTTGGTTTTTAAAGTCAATAGTAATTTATACCAATTTTTTTTATACTATTTTTGCATAAAAAAAATGCTTTACGGAAAGTCATTTCCTAAGTCAATTTTTTTAAAAATACCTTTACATTACAATTGTATAACATTTTTGAAATATTTTCAAGTAATTATGTAAAATATCTTAAATTTTCTGTATATGCGTAAGTTTTTACATTTTTTTGTAATATTTTTTTATCTCGTTGCATATTATAAAATATAAATTAAAAATTTATTTATTATTTTTATTGACTTATTTTATATTTTTTGTTATGATATACAAGTCATTGAACTAAAAATATTAATTCAAATGTAACTTGCAGGTATAGTTTAGTGGTAAAACATAACCTTGCCAAGGTTAAGTTACGGGTCCGATTCCCGTTACCTGCTC
>CANRAM010000032.1 GCA_947628605.1 uncultured Clostridia bacterium
CTAGGTTCTTTTGGTATCTCGTAACCATTGTTATTACTGGTTTGTATAGGATTGCGGTTATAATATCTCATCTCCTCCGAAAATACACAGCCACAATACTTTTGCATATATAAACCAAGTTCTCTTGCTTTTGCTTGTCCCTCACGAAAACCAACACGAAAATCACGATACAAAAAGTTTAAACCATACTCTTTTGCTATTTTCTCTCCCATTTCTTTTAAAAGTTCATGCTTTTGGTATGGGCTTACAAGGAGAGTTGTGGTAATAGTGTCAAAGCCATGCTCTTTAGCATATTTTGCGGTTTGTTCTAAACGAACTTTGTAACAATAATTTTGGCAACGATTTGGTAGGTCTGATACAACATTTTTGCAAAATTCGTCTAAACCATATTCATCTTCAAAAATAGCTTCTACTCCTATTTGCCCTGTATATTCTTTTAAGCAGTCTCTTCTTGCTTTATATTCCATATAAGGGTGAATATTAGGATTATACCAAAAAATAGTTGGCTCTATTCCTTCATTTCTTAATGAATCTATACAATATACGCTACATGGAGCGCAACAAGTGTGCATTAATAATTTCATGTTTGTTTTCTTCCTTTTTATTTATATTTTTAATTAGACTTTATCTATTTATGATATTTTGCAAAAAATCCAGCTTCATTTTGACAAATAATTTCTAAATTTTCTGTATTTATTATATAATTTATTATGTCTTTTGGTACTTCTTTATTAAATATTACTAGATATTGGTATTTTCCATTATTCCAATTTTCTATTTTTTCTAATACATTAGGAAAAATTGTGTCATAATACCCTGTTAGTGCTTGCAGCCATCTTTCTTGACTTGGAGTTCCTATAAATAGAAAATCTTTTCTTCCTTTCCATTCATTTTTAAATTCTTTTTCAGATATTTCTAATATACTTAACTCTTCTTTTGAAACGAAAGGAGTATCTAATAACATATTAGTTTTATTAAATGTGTATATTTGCATTATATCACTTATACTTTCTTTTTCTTTTCCTTCTGGCTGAATATAAGAATTTATAAAAATGCAAGATAAGCAAAAAGAAAACAGATAAAAGAACGCAAATCCATTAGCTAAATATCTTTTCCAGTTATTTTGTTTTAATAAATTTATCATACCACAAATATTGGTAAAAAATAGTAAAAACCACAAAATATAATAATTTTTATAAAAATAATATAATGAGCATAATTTGAAACAAGTACCTAAAGCTAATAATACAAAAAACATAGCAAATAATGTATAAATACTCTTTTCAAATACTTTACCTTTTTCTTTTATTATACTAAGTAAATAATAAATAGTAAATGGTAAAAATAAAATGATATTTGACCAATTATTTTGATAAATCCATCCTTCTAAATCAATTCCTAACATATTTAAATTTTGTATTCTATTAAATAAAACAATATCACATCCCATAAGCCCTGTTAAAATAAAGGCAAATAGAACAAATAAGAATAATTGAATTTTGTTTTTATTATTTTTATATTCTATAATTAAGTAAATAAATTCTGCTATATATACTACTGGACAAAACAAAGCATAAGAAAAAATAAGACCTATATTGTAAAGTGTTAATAAGATAAGCTTGTCTCTTTCTTTTATTTCTTTATTTGGCATAATATGTAGAAAAAACTCAAAAATAGCCATAAAGTATAGAATTCCAATTACCAAATAATGAAATCCGCTAATAAATGCATTTAATGGATATCCTATAATATAACAAATAAGAAATAAAATGCTAATTATCCATTCACTTGCAGATTTTAATTTATCTTTTATGCAAAAATATCCTACCATTCCTATTAGAAAATAAACATAAGTTTCCCATAAAATATAGATTTTATATAATTCAATACTTCCCATCCATGGTCTTAATATTTTAAACAAAATTCCTACATTTACATAGCCCATTGGCATATGAGATGGTGCTGTCGTAGAGTTTTCTTTTACTTTATTGAATAATGCTGTGTTTTCAGAAAATTCTCTTGCTGCTTTATAATGCTGCATTGCATCCATACTAAAATAACGAATTCTTGTAAGAAAACGAAAATTAATTCCTACCATTAAAAGTGTAACAAATAAAATTATACAAGTTATTAAAATGTCTTTTTTACTAATATAATACTTTTGTACTTGCTTCTTCTTTATTATATCTACTATTATAATTATGCTTAATATAAAATTAATAATAGAAAGACTTGTTAGAGTTATTAATATATTAGCAAATGTTAAACAATAACATACTAGTGTATTATACGCTAATATTCCAGCAAGTAATATAACTAAAGTTTTTATTATATTTATTTTTTCTTTTGTTTTTGGAACAAATATAAGCAAAAGAAATAATAAAATGTTGGAGATACAATACAACATATTTTACCTTATTTTTTACCTTTCTACTTTACTTTTTTTTATTTTTCTTTTTATTTCATTTGCTACAAATAAAATTGCTAGAGTAAATATCATAATCATTAAATAAGGAATTCCTACTGTTTCATCATCAATTTTTGTAGCATAAGTAATAGCATAAGAGTTTATGGCTCCAAGTGACAAATACAAACTTGCTCGAATCATTTTTGCCTTTTGCCACATTAATGTTGGAAATAACCAAATAACATACCATGGGTTAAAATTGGTAATTAAAATAAAAGTAAAAATTAGTAAGAAGATTTGGTATGTTTTTATTGTATTTACAAAAGTAATAGTTTTTTGTTTATTTACAAAAAGTTTAAATATAATTACAAAATAGCTTATTGCAAAAATTCCTAAAGCAAATATTTTTATAAAAGATAATATTGTTTCATTTCCTTGTAATAAATACCATAGCATTAAAAAGATAGAGCGTCCATATTTATTTTGCTGAACAAAAATACCAGAAAATACTTGGAAATCTCGTACATAAATTAGATAAAATATTGCTAATAAAATAGCAAATTCTATAGCATATATTATAGTTTTCTTTATTTTGCAAGAAAGCTCTTCTTTTCTTAACGCGTAACAAATAAGAAATGGTAATAATAAAATACTTAAATATTTTATTCCTGTTGCAATTGCAATACTTGCAACCGCAAGTGCTATATTATTTCTGTTTTTTACAAAATAAATAGCAAGTAAAACAAAAAATATTAAGAAAATATCATTATGTACGTTAGATAAAAATTCAAACAATATAAATGGATTTAGCCCAAATAATGCTACAAAAAATTTCTTTTTAGTTATTTTGTGTATTAATACATTACATCCCATAAATATTAAAAAAGATGCTATTTTAAATATAAATAGTGCAAGTGTAATGTTTCCAAATGAAAAGGAAGTAAAAAATCTGCATAGTAAGCTCCAGACTGGTCCATATACTACTGGTTCTTCTCTCCAACATCTTGCCACTTTTCCTAACATTTCGTCCCAGCCATGCTCATTTGTAATGTCTTGTACAGAAGTATAATAAGGGTTTTCATGGTAATGTGAATCCACCCAGCCATTTCCTATATATGAATAAACATCTAAACTTGTTGTAGGAATAATAACGCTAAATAAAATTCCTATAATGGCAATAAAAATAAACATTTTCTTTTTATTTTGAAATACTTTATTTACATTTTTTAATATAGCAAAATATAAGAAAAATAGAGTAAAAAATAAAGCAAGATAAATAAGTGCATTTATGTAATAGTGAGCCATATTATTTCCTTTTGTAAATGTGTAAGTAAATAATTGTGAAAAATAATAGATTGTTTTATTTTTTATAAGATAATTTATAGAAGGAATGGTAAATAAAATGCTAACATATAAATAGCATATTGTTAATAATGGTATAATTTTTTTATTTTTGTTTGCTTCCATTTTTTTATTTTCTCCTTACTTTATCTTGAAAATTCTTGGTTTTCTCTTGCTTTCACTTTGTGTTTTTTTATATTCATTTTATGTGTGAAAAATAAAAAGTTCTGTAATAACAAAAATTTGCATAATACTTATAAATATTGCTATTTTTTTCGTTGTTTTTTCTTCATCTGAAAAACCATTAGCAAATAGCAAAGTAATAAGTGGCAAAATTGGCAGAAAATATCTTCCTTGAACACCTGCAATATAGGCAGATTCTATTGGTGACCAATCTATATACATAGAGGAAATTACTAAAATGATGATTGAAACGATAATAATAGAAAGAAGTATCTTTTCAAAATTATAAAAGTTATAGCTTTGTTTTTCTTTATTTCTACTAATTAATATTGTACCTAAAGCTATTAAATAAGGAAAAATAGGAATCGTTACATTTTCGTTATATTCTAATTTTCCACCAAATAATTCATTAAAGTAATTATTAAACCTATACACAATAGTGTATAATACCTGCTTTATGTATGTAATTGGTTGCATCATAATACCTTGAAAAGTATGACTTGATACTTCTTCTGTTCTACCAAATGTTATTTCTTCCATTCCATAATAATACCATAAAACGTCAATAATAACAGATATAACAAAAATGCAAATTAATGGTATCCATTTTTTATTGTTTTTAAATTTTTCTTTAGGCAATATAAAAGAAAATAATACAATTGGAAAATATACAATTTTAGATATTGCTACCACAATAGATAAAATTGTTAATATCATTATTTGTTTATAACCTATAACAGCATTTTTATCTTCTCTTAATTTTAGTATATAACTAATAAACAAAATACTAGAAGAAATTGCAATTCCATCTGCTGATAAGGAAATATAACCTTCTATTGCAATTGGAATTAAGGCAATTAAAAATAACATATTTTTTCCATAAGGAATAATTTTGATAGCAAAATAAAGCATTGTAATACATGCTATCATATTAAATAATCTTGCAACATACACTTGCACCATTGCATTACTAGTAAATATGCTAGAAGTGCAAACTCCTAATATATGTGGCAAATAAGAAATTGGTGAATAATGTGACATACGATATTCATAAGTTACTTTAGATGTTTGAGTGCTATATGTATTATCATGAAGAAATATATTATGATAGAATTGTTTATTATGCAATGCTTCTAAAATTCCTTCACTTAAAGTAACACTTTTTCCATTATTTATTAGCTTACCACTTGCATACTCAAAAATTCTATATCCGTGAATCTCTTCATCATGTGCTTTTGTAATTGGCATAGCAAGATACATAAGAACACAAAAAATTATTGCTATTGCTAAAAATACATTTTCTACTTTTATATTTTTCTTTTGGTATAAGTACATTATACTAATAAAAGAAATTGTAGTTACTAAAAAAATAATAATATAGGCTCCTATTTTTTGTGCGTTTACTAAATTAGTAACATTTAATTTATAAGAAAAATAAAGTAACATTATTAATAATATTAAAAGGAATAATAAGATTATTTTTACTTCATCTTTTGTTATTTTCTTTGATTTCATTTTCTATTTCCCCTTTAATCATTTTGTTTTGTATAGCCTAAATGTGTGTATGCTGGCTCAAGTGGTATTCTTCCCCTTGGGGTTCTTGCAATAAAACCAATTTGAATTAAATATGGTTCATATACATCTTCTATTGTTTCTATTTCTTCCCCAATAGTAGTAGCTAATGTTTCTATTCCTACTGGTTTTCCATGGTAAGTTACAATCATAGTTTCTAATAATTTTCTATCAATATCATCTAATCCTAATTCATCAATTTCTAAACTATTTAATGCGTGCTTTGCTATTTTTAAAGAAATAATCCCATCTCCTAATACCATAGCATAATCTCTTACCCTTTTTAGCAAACGATTTGCAATTCTAGGTGTTCCACGAGAACGTCTTGCAATTTCTTCTGCAGATATGTCATCAATGGTAATTTCTAAAATACGAGCTGAACGTTTTACAATTGTAGTTAAATCTTCTATACTATATAATTCTAAACGATGAATGATTCCGAACCTATCTCTTAATGGTGTTGTTAACGAACCTGCCTTTGTAGTAGCACCAATTAGAGTAAATTTTGGTAAATCAATACGAATAGATTTTGCACTTGGTCCTTTTCCTATTACAATATCTAATGTGTAATCTTCTAATGCAGGATATAAAATTTCTTCAATACTTTTGCTCAAACGATGAATCTCGTCTATAAATAGCACATCATATTGATTTAGATTTGTTAAAATAGCTGCCAAGTCTCCTGGCTTTTCAATAGCTGGACCTGATGTAATTTTAATGTTTGATTTCATTTCATTTGCAATAATAGATGCTAATGTTGTTTTTCCAAGTCCTGGAGGTCCATATAATAAAACATGGTCAAGAGGCTCCTTTCTTTTTTTAGCAGCCTCTATATATATTTTCATATTTTCTTTTACTTTTTCTTGTCCAATGTATTCATTTAGTAGCTTTGGTCTTAAGGTATTTTCCATTCTTTCTTCTACACTATTTTCAAGTTCTGGACTAATAATTTTATTTTCCTCAAGCTCCATTTTCTTGCTCCTTTCATGTAAAAACAAACTGGTCTATTTCCACTTATAAATAACACAATTTTCTGTTTCAAATATTATTTCGCTATTTTCTAAATTTAAGTTATTAGTATAAGAATCAAGATATGTTTGCTTTAAAAATACGACTAAATATTCATATTTTCCTTCATTCCATTTTTCAATATGCTCTTGCACATTATTTTTATCAATTCCTTCTCTATTTTCGTACGTAAAGAACATTTTAAATAAGAAATTATCTACATAATCACCTAAATATAATAAATTCTGACCATCTATTAATTGATTTTCATATATATATTCTATGGCATCCATTCTATCATCTGTAAAGTACCATTGGACTAGCTTCATAATAGCTTTATTAGAATTATAAATATCAAATATTTTCGTAGCGTTTTCATTCTTGTTTGTAAAATCATATGCACCTACGTTAATAAATAATAGATTTATAATTAACATGATGCTATAAAAGCCAACTAATAAAACAGCAAGTATTTTTTCTGTTGAAGATGAGTCTATTATTCTACATATAACTTTATAAAATAATACTAATACTATCATATTTAATATAAAATATTGTTTCATCAGATAGTATGTTGATACATAACCCATAGATAGTCCAACGAATAATAATACTATAAAAATTACAATAGAAAACAAAGTAATTAATTCTATATTAAGTTTATTTTCTTTTACTTTTTCTATTATGTAATAAATTAAAAAAGGAATAAATATGATAATATTTGAGTAATAGTTGATATAGATATATCCATCAATCCATAATTGTTGTTGATTTTCTAAAACAATATCTCCAAATATTCTAGGTAATAAGAAGAAACTTAACCCTATCATTCCTGGAATAATGAATAAAATTAATATTTCTAATATATGTTTCTTACTAAATATTTTTTCTACTTTTTGTTTCCAACTATATACAACATAAAAAAATTCTGCCACATAAATGATTGGTGCTAGCAAGTTATAAGTCAACATAATTGTTGTATTTAATAGAAATAGTAATATATATGTTATTGTTTTATTTTCTTCATATAAATTTTTTATTACATACAAAATTGCTATAAACTCTAAAATTCCTAGAGTAAAATAATGAAATCCAGTAATTGTAGAATTTAATGGATATCCTATCATAAATATTATAGAAATAATATAAGCTACAAAATATTTAAGATTTGTGTTACATCTTTTAGAAGAAGTAAGTAACAAATAGAATATACATCCTATCATCAAATAATAGCTAATGTCTGTAAATTGATATATTTTATATAAGTTAAATCCTCCTATAACTCCTATTAAAGCTTTCATTAATAAACCATCATTTACATAGCTTGCTATCATAAATGTAGGGTTTACTGCTTCCCAATATGGCATAGAATCTAGCAAAAAATTACTTTTTGAAAATGTAATAGCAGCTTGACAGTGCATTGTTGAATCTGTAGAAATATAACGAAAATTTTCTAATGCTCCAAATTCTTTGTATAGAATTGGAATATTAACTATCATCAATATAATAATAAAAATTACATCTTGCTTTTTTAATGTATATTTTTGAAATTGCTTTATTTTAAAGTAATAAAGCGTCCATAAAATAAGTATTGCAATAATATTCACTATGCTAATTGTAAGGAGTGTTATTGGAATTTTTACTAAATCTAAAAAATACGCTAATATCGTTTGATAAGACATAAAAGCTATAATTGTTATAATAATACTACCTATAAAATTTAGTTTTTTATCAGTTTTTTTAATTAGCATTACTGTAATAAATAATACTAAAACTGTAATAAAATAGAGAATACTCATTGCTACAAAATCCTTTCATTATTCATTTTTATTTTCTTCTATTTGCTTATATCTTAATTTTTCTAATTCATAATGCTCTCTATTTTGTTTTACTACTGTATCTAATATAATGCCACACTGTGCAAAAATTGCTCCTAATATAATAGTTCCTGTTGCCAAAATAGCAGATGGAACCTTTGTAATATATCTTGTTTGCATAAATTCTATAATTACTGGAATTCCTACTATACATCCTAAAATTATAAATAAAATAGCAATATATATAAAAAACTTCAGTGGTTTATAATCTTTATACATTTTAACAATTGTTTTTATTACTTTTATTCCATCTTTTGTAGTATTTAATTTAGATTTGCTTCCTTCTGGTCTATCTTGATAATTAATCGGTATTTCTTTTATAATATATCTTTTGTCTAATGCATGTAGAGTTATTTCTGTTTCAATTTCAAAATTTTTTGATAAAACTGGCATATTTTTTACAAATTTTCTATTAAATACACGATATCCTGTCATAATATCTTTTAAATCTGTATGAAATAATAGATTGATTGTCTTTTTTACTAAATTATTTCCAAAACCATGTAATCTTCTTTTATTTTCTTTTTTATATGTACCATTTGAAATTCTATCACCTGTGCACATATCAGCTTGTCCTTCTATAACAGTATTTAAAAGTTCATGTACTGCACTTGCAGGGTATGTATCATCTCCATCTACTAAAACATAATAATCTGCTTCAATGTCGTAAAACATTTTTCTGACTACATTTCCTTTTCCCTGTCTATATTCGTCTTTTACAATTGCTCCTGTTTTAATTGCTATTTCTTTGGTTTTATCTTTTGAATTATTGTTATATACGTAAATATTCGCCTGTGGCAATTCTTTTCTAAAATCTTTAACTACTTTTTCTATGGTCAATTCTTCATTGTAACATGGTATTAATACAGCTATTTTCATATATTCATTTCCTTTTCTCCATTGTATTCATTTACAAAATATAATGGTCTATTTTTAGTTTCATTAAAGATTCTTCCTAAATATTCTCCTATAATTCCAAATAATAATATTTGAATTCCTGAAAAGAATAGAATGAGTAAAATAATAGCTTGATATGCTTGTACAAAGGTAGAAGTAACTACGCATTTTACAATTACATAAATGAAATATATAAATAATGCTAAAAAGGTTGGAATACTTAAATATGTAGATATTCTAAGTGGTGAAGTTGTAAAAGATGTAATTCCATCAATAGCTAAATCAATTAATTTACGATAATTCCACTTGGTACTTCCTGCAATACGTGGATCTCTTTCATATAACACTTCTTTTTTGTTATAGCCGATCCAACTAAACATGCTTTTTGAACATCTTTGAGATTCTCTTAATTTTTTTAACGCATTTACACAACGTTTATCTAATAACCTAAAATCTCCTGTATCTTTTTGAATAGGTACTCTTGTTAAACTTTGCAATACACGGTAATACATTTTAGAAGTGAATTTTTTAAGCCAAGTTTCCCCTTTTCTGCTACTTCTTCTTGCATATACGTCATCATAGCCTTCTTCCCAATATTTGATTAATTCTGGAATTAACTCTGGTGGGTCTTGTAAATCGGCATCCATAAAGATAACACAATCACCTTTTGCATAGTCTAAACCTGCAATCATGGCAATTTCTTTTCCAAAGTTACGAGAAAAATCTACATAACAAATACGTTTATCTTTTTCTCTAAATTCTTTTATAATTTGAATGGTTCTGTCTTTACTTCCATCATTTACAAATAATACTTCAAATTCATAATTTGTTACTTCATTCATTAGCTTGTTTAATCTTTCGTATAACATTGGTAATGCTTCTTCTTCATTATAAGCTGGAATAATAATACTTATTTTTTTCATGTTTTATCCTCTTTTCTTTATATTTTTGTATCTAATTCAACTTTTTCTAATCCTTTTTCGGTTATTCTAAAAATAGTATCTTCTTCAATTTCTTGTATATTAAACTCACTTTTTAGAACATCTTTTGTTTCTTCATTTGTGTTCATAAGGTACAAATAATCATATTGCTGTGATTTTATTTTTTCTATAAATGTTTCGTCATCTGCGGTATCTACTTCATAATTGATTGGATATAGGTAATAACGAACCATTAAGTTAATAAGATTTTTGTTTATATCTTGACAAACGCCTAAAATTTTATCTTCATTTTCTACAATAGTTTGTATTTTTTCTGCTCTGTTTCTTCCCATATTGCAATATAATGTAGTGTTAATGTTATAAATACCAGATGTAATAGTTGCATTAGCAACAGAAGTAATTGGCGTAATTAAAACAATAAGGCTTGTAATAATAATGTATAAAATATTTTTATTTGCTTTTTTACATCGTTCTAAAGCAAATGTTACTATAATATATAAAATTCCTAGTAAATAACTTGCAATATAACGTTCCATTCCATCATGATTTAGCATTTCTTTGGTAGAAAATTGCGTAATGTATGCTAATTGTAAACTAGCAATATATAGAAATAGCCCTAGAAAAACGCTAAATGCAACATTTTTTATATAGCTTTTTTCTTCTTGCCTACTTTTTTGATAGTATATAATTGTAATTACTATATAAATGCCAATTAACCCTGCTGCATTAATTTGTACTGGAGTGCTAATTTCTGGCACTTTATATAATTTTTCAATTAAACTTCCATTTGAATTTGGAATATCTAAATTTTCTGTATAAGTTCCAAATATTGTAGGAAAAATACTTTGTATTACATTTCCTATTTTATTATCACCGCAAAATTTCACCAATAGTATATTCTGTTTTTGTATCTACTATTTTTCGATATAACATCCAAGAAGCATAAGTAAGTACAATTATAAGTAATGTAATGTATAATATTTTTGCTTCTTTTGAAAAAATAATTTCTTTTAGTTTTTGCTTTAAATTTCTTTTTGTTAAAATTTCAAATAAAGCAAATGTAAACCATAAAATAATAGCAATAATGACTCCCGTTGGCTTTGTTAATGTTAGTAAAGCCATTGTAAGAGCTATTGAAATAAATTTATATTTACTATCTTTTTCTCTAAAATATAGATAAGAAAGTTCACCTATTATAATTCCAAGCAAAGCATCTGGATAAGAGCTTTCATAAAAAATTAACATTTGGAATATAGCTGGCACGCAAAGAATTATAAGAGAAATCATAATATTTGCTATTTTCTTTCCATTTGTTTTTTCAAATAAAGGAAGCAAAAATGAAATACTAAATATCCATATTGTAAAAATTTCTATTCCTTGTGAATATTCTCCTATTATTTTCATAAAGAAATATTGTAATACGGTAGGTATTGGTGGATATTGTATAAAATTTTGAATAGATACTAGTATTTGATTACTATAGAACATATCTTTTGTTGCAATACTCCAATAGCTAAATTGGTCCCAATTTGTTAATTCTCTTCTAAGTGTTACAATTATAAATACAAAAAATACAATGGTAAAGAATATTCCTCCAGTTGTAATTGTTTTTTCTTCTAAAGCTTTTAAAGTTCCTTTTTTTATATTTTTCAAAATAGTAAAAATAAGTAATGCAATGCTTAAAATTGAAATTGTAATTACTCCTATTTGTAAGTATCCAATTATTCCAAAAAGGTACATAGATAATGCTATACTAATAAAAGAAAGTAGAATTGTTTTTTCTATTTTTTTATGAAATATATCAGTATAAAAAATAGAAAACGATATGATAATAATATATAAAAATAGATAGCCAAAAATTGTCATTTAATTTCCTCTCTTTTTTCAACAATTTATGCCATTATCATATCATTACTTTACTTATTTTTCAACTAAAAAGCTATATTTTTCTTTATTTTGTTTTTCTTGGTGACTTTAAGTATAAATTACTTTAATTTTGCTTCATTCCTACTATATAAAAAGAAATCCATTGCTATTAAATTAAATAGCAATGGATTAAGATTGATTTTTTATGAACGATATAATTCTACATCCAAATATCTTTTTAAAGCATTTTGCCAATCAGGAATAATAATTCCTTGATTTAAAATCTTATCTTTAGATAACATGGAGTTTAAAGGTCTTTTAGCCAGTGTTTGATATTGTTCCGAAGTTACAGGTTCTACGTTGCAAGAAACTTTAGCCATGTTAAAAATTTCTTTGGTAAATTCGTACCAAGTGGTATAACCAATATTGGTTGTATGGTAAATACCATAAGGTATGTTTTTTTCCAAAGCCTGACTGATAATACTTGCTAAATCAACCGTATAAGTTGGACTTCCATGCTGATCACATACCACAGTTAGTTTGTCTTTTTCTTTTGACAACTTAAGCATTGTTCTTACAAAGTTCTTGCCATCGCCATAAAGCCATGCTGTACGGAAAATATAATATTTTTCAGCATTTTGCTCAATGGCTTTTTCGCCTTCTAACTTTGTAATGCCATAAACTGTTACAGGGTTCTTTTCATCTTCCTCTTGATAAACACAATCAAGGGAAAGATTACCACCAAATACGTAATCTGTGCTGATATGTACCAGAATACAGTCGTTTTGGTTTGCACTAATGGCTAAATTCTTTGGACCTTCACAATTGATTTTTCTTGCTAACTCCAGTTCTTCTTCTGCCTTGTCTACTGCTGTGTAAGCGGCGCAATTGATAATTACATCGGGCTTGCACTTAGCAACAAAACTTTGCACTTGCTCTAAATCAGTAATATCCAGTTTTTGAATAGTATCATCTTCCATGATGTCTGTGCAGATTAACTCTTCTTTTTCAAACTGTTTTCTTACTGCTTTAGCAAGCATTCCATTAGCTCCTGCAATTAAGATTTTCATGCTTTTTCCTCTCTTTCTTATTATAATATACAGATAAAAGCAAGTATATTGTATGACATTTTTTCTGTTTTGTCAAAAAGAGCTTTTCACTTCTGCTAGTAATATTTGATTAATTGTTTTTATAATTCGTAAAAAATCTACAATATAAGGAAATTTTATATGATTTTTAACTAGAACTTGATGTGATTCTTGTAAATTTTTTATATAACCTTTTATTCCTGCTGTGCTTGTTCCACCATTTCTCATAAAAATAAGATATTTCTCTAAATATTTTATTTTAATTTCTTTGTTTTGTAACATTCTTATCATAAAATCATAATCTGCACAAATTTTAAATTGTAAATCAAATAAACCTATTTTATCATATACTTCTTTTTTTAAATATAATGTTGGATGTGCAGGATGCCAACCATATTCTACTTTTCCTTTTGAAGATTTCCAAATTCTTTGTGGCTTTGTCATAGTTTCTGCGTCCATAAAAATAAGGTCACCATAGATACCATCATCATTAGTTTCTTCTAATTTTCGAACTATTTCTTCTAAAACATTTTCATTTACATAGATATCATCTGAATTTAAAATGCCTATAATATCTCCTGTTGCCATTTTAATTCCTTTATTCATAGCATCATAAATACCTTTATCTTTTTCTGAAATATATTTTAATTTTCCTTGATATTTTGCCTCATATTCTTTTACTATCTGCATCGTAGAATCTTTTGAAGCTCCATCTATAATAATATGTTCATAATTTATATACGTCTGTTTTAGCACAGATTCCAACGTATCTTTTAATGTTTTTTCTGAATTATAAGTTACAGTAATAATAGTTACTTTCATTTTTTCAATTCTACCTTTTTATATATTTTTCTTAAAAGTACTATTTTATACAAAAATAAGATAATACTTTGTATTATCTTATCACTTATATACATATTATTCAATTTTTTTCAATAAATTTTCTTTATTTATTATTAATAATGCTTTAAAATGCATTTTTATTTAAAGAAAACTTTTTTATTACATATGAAAGATATATTAAAAAGCTAACTGCAATACACATCATTGTAATAGTATAAGAAAGACTTGCTCCTAACAGACTAATTCGTTTTACTAAAATATAAGAAATTACCGTTTCTAGTAAAGCCACTATACTATAAATAACTGCTTGCACAAATGTTTTTCGAAAAGCAATTAGAAGATATGATATAATAATTCCTAAACTATATAAAATAGAGCCAAAAATAATAATAATCATACTAGCTAAATATGCTCCTAAATTAACTCCATAAATAAATCCAAGTACAGGTGCCTCTAATAAATATGCAATAAATAGTACAAAAAGTCCTATTCCTAAAATAGTTAAAATCAAAAAGCAAATCAATTTTTTTAAATTTTTTATATCTTTTTGTTCTATGTATTTCATAACTTTTGTTAAAGCTGGTTGAATTAAATATTGTCCCATTAAGCCCATAAAAGTAGCAGGCATAATAATAATTCCAAATATTGTTTGTAGTTCATTCTCACATAAATCATCAATAGCATATCTAGGTGCATTTATAACATAAATTCCTAAAAAAGTAATAAAAAATGTAAAGAAACCAGAAAAGAAAATTCCTTTTATTTTTTTTATTTGAAATGGCGTTTTGCAAATTTCTACTTTTTTTATATTTTTATAGTCATAAAATATTGTATAAAATAAATTTGTGCCGACAATGCCAATACATGATAATAATAAATTCTTTGTAATAATGTTAATAACAAAAAGTACAATCATAGAAGTAATAGCTTTTAAAGTTAAAGATATTCCTACTTTATATAAATATTCTTTTTTTTGAAGAAT